>JBEPVC010000147.1:0-5817 GCA_041691235.1 Chitinophagaceae bacterium | reverse complement strand
CGCATTACCGGAAATTATTTTTATGCTTTATATGAGAACAACAATAAATCATTTAGCGATGAAAGAAATTTCTTTACCGATGCATCTTTCTTTACCATGTTCAATTTTTCTGTCATAAAAGGAAATGCATCTAATCCTTTTCCTGATAATTATTCTATTGTAATTACTGAAACTACAGCAAAGAAATTTTTTGGCAACGATGATGTAATTGGAAAAATTATTACGGCAGATGACAGTGCTCATTTTAAAGTTACGGGTGTTATAAAAGATTTCCCTAAGAATTCAAGTATACAAGGCGATATGTTTTTCCCCATAAGTTTGCTTGCACAAAAAAGATATGAAGGCAATAAGGAGGGGAAAAATATATCTAATGATTATGCGCAATTTAATTTCGATACTTATTTTTTATTGCAACCAGGGTTTTCATTTAATGGTTTTGCAAAAAAATTACGTGACATACATTTAAGTGTTAAGCCTGATGACACAGACATAGGCTATGTTTGGCTGCCACTTGAAAAAATACATTTATATCATAGTGATGGAAGCGAAGGAGGTGCCAGCACCGTGCGCATGTTCATGATTATTGCTATTCTTATTTTAATTATTGCCTGCATTAATTATGTAAATCTTTCTACGGCGCGATCTATGTTGCGTTCAAAGGAGGTAAGCTTGCGCAAAATTGTTGGTGCAGCAAGATGGCAATTATTTCTTCAGTTTATTATTGAAACAACATTACTTTTTGTTTTCGCCATAATTATTTCACTGATATTGGTGTTTACATTATTGCCATTATTCAACCAGGTTTCAGGCAAAAATATTATCATCAATCTGGCTGATTATCACATCTGGGTTGTTGTACTTTCATCGGTTATAGGAACACTTGTAATCTCAAGTATTTACCCGGCAATTTTATTGTCATCATTCGAACCAATCAAAGCATTAAAAGGAAAAATATCTGCAGGCATCAGCAGTGTATTATTCAGAAAAGTTTTAGTAGTAATTCAATTTACATTTTCAATTGTATTGATAACAGGAACGATTGTTATCGGCAATCAACTCAGGTACATTCAATCAAAACAATTAGGTTATGATAAAGAGAATGTATTAACAATGCCGATGATTCACATGGCGCCGCATCTTGATGCTGTTCGCGCTGATTTATTAAAGCAGCGAGGCGTTACAAATGTTACATGGTCGAGTGGTGATATAATTGATCTTGGTGGACAAACAGGCGATAATGAATGGGATGGTAAACAAAATGGTGAAACAGTAATGTTGAGCCCGATAAATGTTGATGCACATTTTATTCCGTTCTTTAAAATGCAATTAATTGATGGAAAAAATTTTGATGGCAGTATTTCAGACTCCACACATTTTATTTTGAATGAAACGGCGATTGCTGCTATGCGTTTAAAAAATCCTATTGGCAAACGCATCAGGCTTTGGGAGACTACGGGAACAATTACAGGCATTGTAAAAGATTTTAACTTTCAATCTGTGCGCAATAAAATAAAGCCGGCTATTTTTTATAATCATCAAAAAACATACGGGCATCTTTATGTAAAAACAACCGTCAAAGATTTACCAAACGTAATTGCAGCAGCAAAAGAACAATGGAAAAAATACAATGCAGATTTTTCTTTCAATTATAATTTTTTGGATGATAAATTCAAAAGCTTATATCAAAACGAGGAACGCACCGGTTTACTCTTCAACATATTTTCGGGCATCGCCATTTTTATTTCATGCCTGGGTTTGTTTGGTTTAGCTGCATATACAGCGCATGTACGCACAAAAGAAATTGGTGTAAGAAAAGTATTGGGTGCAAGCATAGGCATCATTCATTTGCTGGCAAAAGATTTTGTAAAACTTGTTGTAATAGCCATTGTAATTGCAACGCCAATTGCATGGTATTTAATGAATACATGGTTACAGGATTTTGCTTATAAAATAAATCTCGGCTGGAGTGTATTTGCTATTGCAGGCGTAGTTGCTATATTAATTGCATTGATAACAATAAGTTTTCAATCAATAAAAGCAGCAATAGCAAACCCGGTGAAGAGTTTGAGAACAGAATAAAAATTCAAAAATTCAAAAATTCAAAAATTCAAAAATTCAAAAATTCAAAAATTCAAAAAGAAAAATTATACATGCTTTTGACTTTTTTCTTTTGCCTTAAAAAATAAAACCTACAACATAAAACTTCTTGCATGTTAAAAAATTATTTCAAAATCGCGTGGAGAAATTTGATGAAGAATAAAACTTTTTCTTTCATCAACATCTCAGGGCTGGCAATTGGTATTTCAGTTTGCTTTATCATCATGTTATATGTACAGGACGAATTGAGCTTTGATCGTTTCAACAAAAATGCAGACAGGATTGTGCGTGTTGCTTTCAAAGCAAATATTAATGGCGGAAAAATTTTTGAAAGTAATGTAATGCCGCAGGTTGCTTCTGCCATGAAAAATGATTATCCTGAAGTGCAGGATGCAGCAAGAATTTACCAGGTAGGCGCTCCGAAAGTTTCATACAAAGACAAAAGTTTTAAAGATGATGAGCTTGCATTCGTTGATCCAAATTTCTTCAGCATATTTACTTTGCCGTTTGCAGAAGGCAGCGCCGGTATGGCTTTGCGGCAGCCAAACACAATTGTTATTTCAAAAAAATTAGCAACAAAATATTTTGGCAATGAAGATGCTTTGGGCAAGATGCTGAGTTTTGTTGTTGGAAAAACCGCCGGTTTTAAAGACAGCATCGAGTTGTATAAAGTAACAGGAGTAATGAATGATATGCCTGTCAATTCACATTTTCGTTTTGATATGCTGGGCTCAATGACAGGAGTAAAAGATGCAAAATCTGATTCGTGGATGGGCTCTAATTTTTTTACTTATGTATTATTAAAACCAGGATTTAATTACAAAAATTTAGAAGCAAAACTGCCGGGCATGGTAGAAAAATATATGGGTCCGCAGATACAGCAAAACATGGGACTTAGTTTAAAACAATTCAGAACAAAAGGAAATGAACTTGGTTTTGTTTTGCAGCCACTTACTTCCATTCATTTGTATTCACATTCAAACTATGAATTATCCCCGCCGGGAGATGCAAGCTACGTGTACATCTTCGGTGGCATCGCCATTTTTATGTTGCTGATAGCTTGTATAAATTTTATTAATCTTTCTACAGCAAGCGCATCAAAGCGTGCAAAAGAAATTGGTGTGCGTAAAGTAATTGGTTCAGCAAAAATTCAACTTATCAAACAATTTTTAATCGAATCTGCATTTCTTGTATTTATTGCACTGTTTATTTCTTCTGTAATAGTTCAGCTTGCGTTGCCAACGTTCAATACTATTTCAGGTAAAAATTTAAGCTTTGGTTTCAACATAAAAATTGTTGCATCCTTTATTGGCCTGGGTATTTTTGTAAGTGTCATTGCAGGTATTTATCCTGCTTTTTTTCTTTCATCATTCAAACCCATTTCAGTATTAAAAGGAAAGTTTACTCAAACCAATAAAAGCTTTGGCTTGCGTAGTTCGTTAGTCGTGTTCCAGTTTTTTATTTCTGTCGGATTAATAATCGGAACCATCGTTGTGTATCAGCAAATGAAGTTTATTCAAAATAAAAATTTGGGTTATAATAAAGAACAACTGCTCACCATTCCCAACTCTTATGCGCTAGGAAAAAATGAACAGGTATATAAACAAGATATGCTGCAAGACCCACGCATTGTGAGTGCAACAGTATCTTCTTATAAACCCGCGGGGCCAAGCAGCGGCGGCAATGCGCTCTCTTATCCTGATGGTCATGATAATGCGATAATGAAAACGCAGGAGTATCATGTGGATGAAAAATACATACCAACTTTTGGTATGCAGATAGCAGCAGGAAGAAATTTTTCGAAAGATTTTGCAACTGATTCAACCGGCATGATTGTTAATGAAACAGCCGCAAAAGCATACGGATGGAATACACAAAGTGCAATTGGTAAAACCATAATAAGACAGAACAGCAACAGGGGAACGAATGTGCCTTATCATATTATTGGCGTGGTAAAAGATTTTAATTTTCAATCGTTGCACGAACCGATTACTCCACTACTGATGACACTTGAACCTGACTGGGGCTTGATATTTAAAGTAAAGACAGCAGATGTTCAGGGATTGATTTCATCTATGAAAAAAGAATGGAGCAGATTTAATACAGGTGAAACTTTCACCTATAATTTCATGGACGACCTGTATAATAAAACTTATTCTGCAGAACAAAAAACCGGAACCATCCTCAACATTTTTGCCTTGCTTACTATATTGGTTGCATGCCTCGGCTTATTTGGTTTGGCTACTTACACTGCAGAGCAACGCACTAAAGAAATCGGCATCCGCAAAGTGCTTGGCGCCAGCGTAACGCAGGTAATGCAAATGCTGTCAAAAGATTTTATAAGATTAGTTTTTATTGCATGCATCGTTGCATTTCCATTATCATATTGGGCAATGAATAGCTGGTTGCAAAGCTTTGCATACAGAATTAATATTGGCTGGTGGATGTTTGCGCTGGCAGGAATTGGAGCATTATTGATAGCATTAATTACAGTGAGTTTCCAGGCAATCAAAGCTGCAATAGCCAATCCGGTAAAGAGTTTGAGAACGGAATGAGGAACGTGAATTGTAAATCGTGAACGGAGAAAATAGAATTAATTATTAATAAATCATGAATCAGAAATTTTAAGTTATGTTCAGAAATTATCTTCTGCTTGCAATGAGAAACATGGGCAAAAACAAGATGCATACATTCATCAATATCGGTGGAATGACAGTAGCTTTTGCGTGCAGCATTTTTATATTGCTAATGGTATTTCGCCATTTTTCGTATGATGATTTTGAAGTTAATAAAAACAGTTTATTTAAAATTTACAATTACGATATTACCGCAAATGGAGAAGAAAAAAACACATCAATGCCTTATCCGTTAACGCCTGCGTTAAAGGCAGAAAATATTGGCATTTTAAAAGCAACAAATATTTTGAACGATGGTAAGCTGGTACGTTATAAAGATAAAACGCTTGATATGAGCACCACCATGGTGGATAATGATTTCTTACAAATGTTCAGTTTTACGGTAGTGAAAGGTGAAACTGTGAACCCGTTAAGCAGTACCGGCAATGTGGTGCTTACACAAACATCTGCCGGCAAATTATTTGGCAATGAAAACCCCGTTGGTAAATCTATTGAAGTAAAACTGGGCGGCGAATGGCATCGTCTCATAGTATCAGCTATTGTAAAAGACCCGCCGCTTAATTCGTCTATTAAATTTTCATTGCTGGCGCGCACTGAATTATTTTCTGATTATACAGTTATGCAAAATGCATGGGATAGCCGCAACCATCCAGTGTATGTACAACTCGCAAGCAATACCACACAACAACAGGTGGAAGGCAGGTTGAGGAGTCTTGTAAAAAAATATATGCCGGATGATGCATCAGCGTCTAGGCGCGATGGTTACATAGCAGATAAAAACGGGGATTATCACAGTCTGCATTTATTGCCTTTATCTGAAGAACATTTTAATCCGCAACTCGGCAACGGTGATGCTGTAAGCAAATCATTTTTATATACACTTATCTTAATCTGCTGTGTTATTCTCCTTATTGCTTCATTCAATTTCGTTAACCTAAATGTGGGCCTTTCATTTACACGTACAAAAGAAATCGGCATACGTAAATGCCTTGGCGCAGGCAAGCGGCAGGTGTGGCTGCAGGTATGGGGAGAAAGTTTTTTAATGGTAATTATCTCTATGATTTTTGCTGTTCTGCTTTTAGTA
>JBEPVC010000146.1:0-5821 GCA_041691235.1 Chitinophagaceae bacterium | reverse complement strand
TTACTTGCCGGTATAATAAAGTTTAGCAAGAAATTTGCTTGGTAAAGGGCAGCTTTCCGCTGTATCATTGTAAATTGAATTATTAATATGAAAACAATAACTGTATTACTTTCTTTCTTGCTTTTTAACTCTGTTGCATCAGCTCAATTAAAGACAACACCGAAATGCCCTGACTTTGATATTGATATACTTGATGGCATTGTAAACAAAAACCTTCTTCCAACTTCAACTGTTGGCCAAATCAAACTTAATTTACCATGCTTTACAAGTTTTGAAGAAGAAGGCACTTCGGCAAAATGTGGTGCAGGGGCCTTTTACAAAGACAAGGATGTTTATTTCTATACCACACGTGATTATATAGAAATCGGACCGGCTTTTAAAGGCAAACTCAGCATTCCGTTAATGGGAGCGGCACGCAATAGTTTATTTAAGTGGCTGGGTACTGCTCAAATAAAAGACGTAAGCTGGGATGCATTTCAAACTGCCTACGGTGTGCTAATCCTTTATTATAATAAAGAGTCCAAAGTGAATAAGATACAATTTAGTACTCAATCTGCGGGTACCATTCAACTTTGTGATTAAAAATTTTTGACAAGATAACATAGCAGTAATGATTAAACGCTTACTGGTTTCTTACATAAATGAATCCATTTTTCATCACAAGCTTTAGGTTTCTTATATCGTGAATATTTATTGATGGATTGCCCTGCACCGCTATAATATCTGCGTATAGGCCCGGCCGTATTCTTCCTACCGATTCATTTATTTTAAAAACATCTGCATTTACGGACGTAGCGGATTTAAGAACATCAAAGGGTTTCATGCCATACTCAACCATCATTTCCATTTCACGTGCATTGTCGCCATGTGGAAACACACCTACATCTCCGCCCATGCAAATTGTAACTCCTGCTTTCAACGCTTCATTAAAAGTCTTTCGCTTATTTTTAATCCTACCAGGTTCTTCGTCAATACCTTTTCTCCATCCCTTATACATAGCTACTGCTTCCCCGGCTGCCAGTGTGGGGCATAGTGCAATGTTCTTTTGCTTCATCATTTCAAAAATTTCAGGCGTGCCGTTGTCGCCATGCTCTATCGTAGTCACTCCCGCAAGTATAGCACGTCGCATACCCTCTGCCGTTGCTGAATGTGCTGCAACAATTCTTCCGCTGCTGACTGCCACTTCCACCGCCTTCTGCAATTCTTCCACAGTAAACGTGGGCTCAGCTTCTTCATTAGGCCCCCACCGGTAATCAGCATAAAGTTTAATTACATCCGCGCCCTTACCAATTTGGGTACGAATTTCTTTTATGAGTGCATCTGATCCATCAGCTTCTGCGGCGCCTTTCAATATATCAATTTCATTTTTTAAAACTTTAGGACCATAGCTTCCAGTAGCTACAATAGCTCTTGTTGCAACAAGCATTCGCGGTCCCGGAATTATGCCTTTTTCGATCGCTTCTTTTAAGCCGACATCGCTGTATCCTGCACCTTCAGTTCCCAAATCGCGGACAGTTGTAAAGCCCGCAAATAATGTTTTTCTTGCATGCACAGTTGCTCTTGCAACCCGCTCTGCAGTTGATTCCATCAGCACCTGGTCGTCCCAGCTCGTTTCATTATATGGATGAAGAAATAAATGGCTGTGCCCTTCAATCAGGCCGGGTAATAAGGTACATCCCTTCAATTCAATTACCTGTGCATTTGCGGCTTTTAAAATATTTGTGCCAACATCTACAATCTTATTATTTTTTACCAGCACTTGCCAGCCTTCATGCATTTGTTCTCCGTCAAAAACACGGTCAGGCTTTAATAAATAGATTGTGTCAGCTTCCTGCGAAAATGCGATAGACCAATACATGCTTAAAATAAAAAGCAGCATGATTTTTAGCGACTTCATGAATGATGAAATTATAACACCAAGATAATGATTTCGCCTGCGATTAAACCCAAATAAATAAGTCAATTTAATTTCTCACTAAATAAGATACCGCCTGGCAAAAAGATTTTTAAAATTTGCATAAATCTTCATCAAAAGGATTTTGATGGGCGAATATTAAATAACTTTAAGGAAAATCGTTTTGTATGCAAATTAAAATTGTAAAGTTATTTGTTGCTGCATTCGTCATATTATTTTCATCAAACGTATTTTCTCAAACCACAAAATCAAACCACCCGTTACTCGATAAATATTACCCTCAAAAACAAACCGATACGGTTAAAAATATACCCGCTCAAATAAGCCCGGCTCCGGTAACAGAAAATTCAGCAGCACCTCAAACCCCGCCTTTATCTCCACCTGTTGCTGAAACCAAAACAGTAACCGGAATTACAACTGCGCCGAAAAACAATTCCGTGCAGGGAACTACACTTATATCTAATACCAGGCCGGCTCTTATTGCCACTGATACGATTGCAGTCAATAAGCCCGCTGATGTTATTATCCCCGCACCGGTGCAGAAAACAATTCAACCAAAGCCTGCGTCAATACCCTATAACGCTAACAGGCTCGGAAGCAGCACGCCAGCCTACGATACATGGGAAAAAAATAATAATGGTGCCGGTTCGGTTACTACGAGTCCAAAATAAAAGACTTAATAAGTCTGCATCGGAAGGTTACAATTTTATCGGAGCAGATTTCCAACAAACTTTTCTATTTCATTGATTCGGATAAAATTTAAGCTGTAATAAATAAATTTTCCCTCCCGTATTGTGGATACAATTTCTGCCCGCCTTAAAAGTGCAAGATGCTGCGAAGCCACTGACTGCTCAATTCGTAGCTTTGAATATAATTCTGTAACGCTAATTTTTTTGTTTTGGCAAATTACCTTTATAATTATCTGGCGAAGATCATGATTGATTGCTCTTAAAATCAAAGAAGCTTTTTTTACATTGTATACATCAAGAGAGTAGCTTTCTTCGTTTTCAGGATTTGGATTCATAAATTTTAAATTGTTTCATAAACATTTACAATAGTTTCTTCGCATGATTAACACGGATCATCAATACCCAGGTTTTTCAGCGCATCTTTTCCTGCTTGTGTAACATACCATTTTGTTTCCTCAATGCTTTTGTTATTAAGATTGATGTCGGTATCTATAAATTTTCTTCTCAGCAACGCCATAAACGAACCATCTAAATCATCCTGGCCAAACGGGATATTTTGACTCTGCTTTTCGCACGCTTCTCTTAGCGTTTTTATCATTAAGGAAGATAATGGCCTGGTAGGTTTTAAGAATTTTATAATAGGAATAATCCTGGCCATGGCAAAAGGTAGTCTTTATACTACAGATCTTTTGCGTTTAATTTAAAATGACAAAAGAATGCTTTGTCACAAATACAGTTTAACTGAAGATTTGCGGGAGAATTTGCGTTTATCGATTGCCGTTATAAATCTTTTCAATTAGGACTTCCCGGTTTCTGTACCGGCTCATCATCTTCGCGATGAAGCTCGTGCAAATACTGAACTTTTAAATGATCATATAAGGAATGCTTGTCTATTAGTATTGAAACCAGGCCGGCAATCATTCCTGCTATCATAAGGTGAAAAATTATATTATGCCTGTCAGTCATTTCAAGAACAAGAATGGCAGAAGTAAACGGGGACCTGGTTACACCGGTTAAAAAGCCAACCATTCCACATAAAATAAGCAGGTTAGTATTAGTTAATGAAACCTCCATCCAACTTGCCAGCAGAGAGCCTATTGCCGCGCCGGCGCCAAGTGCCGGGGCAAATATTCCACCCGCGGCCCCTGTTGTAAAACTAAATATGGGGCCTATTACCCTGAAAAGTGCTGTGTACCAGTGAACATATTTTGAGGTACTGAATAGTGTTGTTGTCATAATTTGTTTACCCGAACCCAAAATGCGCAAATCAAAAAAATATGCTATAGTTGCAATGACTAATGCACATGCTACAACGTATAATAAATGTTGCGATCTTAGTTTAAACCCTGATTTCCATTTGAGAATTGCTAAGACAATCTTCGACATAATGCTTCCTGAAAGACCTGCAACTATTGCAACAGCTATTACGCCAAAAAAAATTGTAAGAGAGACATTGCTTACATCGGGGTAGCCCAGGTACAAGTATGGCCCGAGCAAACCCTGCGCAGTTAAACCGGCAATTATTACCGCAGTAAATAGTGCTGTTTTAAAATAGCTGATGTGTGTTTTGGTAAGTTCTTCAACTGCGAATACAATACCGCCTAAAGGTGTATTAAAAGCTGCAGCAAGCCCAGCAGCAGCACCGGTCATAATCATATTTCTTTTTGAAACCTTTGGCCACCAGTCAGGCAGCCATTGATTTATTTTTTTGAAAACAGTTCCTGCTATCTGGATGGTTGGGCCTTCCCGGCCTATTGCGCCTCCACCAACAATCATAACAAAGCTTGAAATCAGCTTAACAATAATTATTTTAATGTTTAGTAATTTTTCAACTTTTTTATTGTAACGCGGATTTGAAAGCTCGATTGCCGCCATTACCTGTGGAATACCACTTCCTCTTGCATTGCCTGCAAATTTTACAACTATCCACCATGATATAATAAAGCACACAGGTGTTACAATAAAAAGCAACCACTCCTGGTGATGAATTATGTAAAAAGTTACATTTTCACCATAAGCAAAAAGGCGCGCATAAAAAACTGCGATTAACCCGGTAATAAGAGAAGCTATCCAAAAGGGAATTGCCTGTAAAAGATTTTGCTTGAGTTTTTCATTTCTTATTTTGTCAAATGTCTTCTTTAAAAATCTTCGAAACGGTGAAACGCTCATTTATTATTTTTTAATCTGAGACCTCATTATGAAGCAATTTTTTTGCAAATATACTTTATGAAATAAAGCATATAAAATAAGATTATAAAACGGCTGAAGAACGGCCTGACGGTTATGCAAGATAAAGTCCACAGTTTTTTTTATATCCGGGTAAACTTTAGTGAAAATTAAAAGTCCAACCAGCAAAATACAAGCTGGCAAGCGGGTGGAAGTTCCGTAACATAAATGATACACATACCGTCTGATCCGTACATTTAAAGTGACCAGCTTACTTCTTTCCCTAAAACAATTTCGATTGTTGAAAGAGTTTTTCGTCAAAGCTTCTTTCAATTTCAAAATGATCATTATTTGTTTCTGCATTCGTTATCCAAATAAGTTCACTTTATTCTTATCCTTGCAGCATAGAAAGACTGATAAGTAACGGGCAGTACACTGATAAACTTATTTGCTAAGATTGATGTTATAGAGCCGTTCGTAACATTCTCAATAGATTTAATGATATTCTTGTTATAACTTTTAATTCATCAATAAAAAAGTCAATTTTTGCCAAGCCAACAAACTTATTTGGCAATATATTACCTTGCTTGTTGAGAATATTTAATTGCATTATCAGAAATTATCTATTAAACACACTTAATACTTCATCAGATTTCTTATTAAAATAAAAATTAATCATGTTAAAATTTTTTGTTTCCGTTTTTTTATCTTTTCTCCTGTTATGTAGCTCCACAAATGGTTTTTCGCAAGCGGCTGCAAATAGCCAAAACTCACAGATGAACTTTATGCTTGGCAAATGGAATTTATTTACCAATGGCAGTTTAATTGGCAATAGTTCTGTTGATACCATATTAAGCGCTCATGTTATAGAAGAAACCTTTATTGAATTGCCTCCCGAACCGTTTCTTGGTAAAAGCTGGATTACTTACAACGGGCGTTTAGGGCGCTTTGAAATGACGCAGGTTGATAACCAGGGAAACCATTCTTTTTTTACAGGGACTGTAAACGGGAACAAACTTATTTTTGAACGAAACTTTAAAAATCAAAAGGG
>JBEPVC010000145.1:0-5827 GCA_041691235.1 Chitinophagaceae bacterium | reverse complement strand
GTCAGCACTTTACCCAAACCGGAAAAAAAAATCAATTTAATTCCATCAACATTTCCTGTGGTAGCAATAGGTGCTTCTGCCGGCGGTCTTGATGCCGTTAAGCAATTATTAAATACTCTTTCTGTTGATTCAGGAATGGCTTATGTTTTAATACAGCATCTTGATCCTACTCACGAAAGCCTGCTTACTTCTATTCTGAGCAAGCAAACCACCATGAACGTAACGGAAGTAACTGAACATGTAAGAGTAGAACCCAATAGTGTTTATATAATACCACCCGGAAAGGATATGGCCATAATAGATGGCCACCTTACTTTATGCCCGAGAACTACAAGGCTGAACATGCCTATTGATAAGTTTTTTATCTCATTAGCTGAGGTAAGAGGTGAAGAAGCCATTGGCATAGTGCTTTCCGGCGCTGCAAATGATGGTACCCTTGGATTAAAAGCCATAAAGGAGGCGGGCGGGTTAACTATTGCCCAGGATGAAAGTGCTAAATTTCAAAGCATGCCTAAAAGTGCCATTGCCGAAGGTGTGGTAGACATGGTACTTAGCCCAAAAGATATCGCTAAGGAATTAATAAAAATCGGCAGACATCCGCTTGCTAAAAAAAATATTGGAGAAAGCATCATTAATGATAATGATAACTATGAAGATGCACAAGGAATTTTTTATGAATTGAAAAAAAGTACCGGTGTTGATTTTAATTTTTATAAGCCGGCAAGTATAACCAGGCGTATGGTAAGACGAATGTTAATTTTAAACCAGGTAAGCTTTAAAGATTATAATCAATATCTCGCCAGGCATCCGGAAGAATTAAATCTTTTATATGAGGATCTGTTGATAAATGTGACAAAATTTTTCAGGGAACCGGAATCGAATAAGTATATGGTAAATACCCTGCTTCCAAATATTTTAAAAAATAAACAGGGGAGTGAATCCGTAAGAATATGGGTACCTGCCTGTGCATCGGGGCAGGAAGCTTATTCGCTGGCTATGTTGTTATTTGAGGTGATAGGTAACAACCAACAAAAACCTGAAATACAAATATTCGGAAGTGACCTTAGCGAAAAATGTATAAAAAAAGCAAGGATTGGGATTTATACAAAAAACGAAGTAACAGATGTTTCTCCGGAGCGCCTCAGCAGGTTTTTTGATGCAACAGAAACAGGTTACCGCATTAAAAAATCAATCAGGGATATATGCCTGTTTGCTACGCATAATATTTTAAAAGATCCCCCTTTCTCAAGAATGGATCTTATAAGCTGCTGTAATTTTTTGATATACTTAAAGAGTGAAAGACAACAGAAAGTAATCCATACTTTTCATTATGCATTACAAGCCAATGGTTATTTGCTTTTGGGTAAATCTGAAACCATTGGCAATGCTTCAAAATTCTTTAAAGCTTTTGACAGGGAATCAAAAATAAATGTTTATATAAAGGAGGTTTCTGACCGCATATTATTACACAATTATCCTTTTGTAGAAGATGGCCAGAAAGGGGAGGAAGGCAGAACAGATCAAACTCAAAGAAGCAGCCCGAATACTTTTCCATTAGGGCAGTTTGTTGATGAGCTTTTGCTCACAAAGTATATTCCATCAAGTGTTGTAATAAACAAGGAGATGGAAATATTACAGTTCAGGGGCTCTACCAGTTTATACCTGGAACCTGCACAGGGCATAGCATCCTTTAACCTTATGAAAATGGCACGTACCGGCTTAAAGGTTGAACTAAGAAGCGCAGTATATAAGTCAATTAAAACCGGCCGGAAGGTAAAAAAAGACGGAATAGAAATTACTTTTAGAGGCGCTACTCATTTGTGTGAAATAGAAGTGGTGCCTCTCGAAATGCTTGCTGATGAAAAATATTTTTTGGTACTGTTCTGTGATGTTTCAGCGAATACAAAACTTAAATCCACTAATTCGGAAACGAACGGGCAAAAAGAAAAAAAGCTGGAAAAAGAAATAGCGGGGCTAAGGGAAGGTATGAATGACATTATTGAAAACCGCGAAGCCGCAGTTGAAGAGTTGCAAACGGCTAATGAGGAAATTATTTCAAGTAATGAAGAGCTGCATTCTATTAACGAAGAATTGCAAACTTCAAAGGAAGAAATGGAATCGGCCAACGAAGAGCTTACTACTATCAATGAGCAATTGCAGCTTCGAAACGATCAGTTGAGTGAATTATACAATTATACAGATGGTATTGTAACAACCATTACAGAAGCCATGATTATACTCGACAAAAATTTAATTGTACGTTCTGCCAATAAAAGCTTTTACAATATTTTTAAAACAAAACCTGCGGATACCGAAGGGCTGTATCTTTTTGATTTAGGCAACGGTCAATGGAACATTCCAAAACTGCGTAATTTGCTGCACACAATAATTCCACAGGATAAGGAAATTTATAATTTTGAAGTAACCCACCATTTTCCCCGCATTGGAACAAAAATCATGCTTTTGAATGCAAAGCTACTTGTTCAAAAAATACATGAACAGGAATTAATATTTATAGCTATACAGGATATTACTGCCCAGGTAGAGGCTGACAAAATAATAAGAGAAAAAGAAGAATGGTTTCATAATATGGCCAATAACGCACCTGTAAAAATATGGGTAGCCGGTCCCGATAAACTGGTTACTTTTTTAAATGATACATGGTATGCTTTTTCAGGCCGTACACCAGAAGAAGAAATAGGAAATGGATGGGCTGAATCCATACATAAGGAAGATATTCAGCATTGTTTAAAAATTTACCATGAGTCGTTTGATAAAAGAGAGCCGTTTAAAATGGAATGCCGTTTTAGACGGCATGACGGAACATACCGGTGGATGCTACACCAGGGCAAGCCCACTTATAATAGCCGGGATGAATTTACCGGATATATTGGAACAGATATAGACATAGATGATCAGAAGAAGATGGATGAGAGAAAGGATGACTTTATTGGTTTTGCCAGCCATGAATTAAAATCTCCCCTGACTGCTGTGAAGTTGTACATGCACCTGCTGGAAGAAATATCGAAAAATTTGGTAAATGAAGAGGTAAATCTATACATAAAAAAAGCAAGCGACTCTGTTAATACTTTAAGCAATTTGGTTTTTCAATTATTGGATGTTACAGCATTGCAGCATGGCAAACTCATTCTTAATTATACCAGGTTTAATTTCGGGCTGCTGCTTGATAAAGAAATTGAAGTTATACATAGAACTTCCAATCCACATACTATAACCGTAAGCGGCACAACAAATATTTTTATATATGCCGATTATGAAAGATTGCAACAAGTGATTACAAATTTGTTATCTAACGCCGTAAAATATTCGTCCTATTCTAAAGAGATCGAAATCGGGGTTTCCACTAAAAATAATGAATTGTTGGTTGCTGTAATTGATCACGGCATAGGCATTAGTCAAAAAAACCTTTTAAATATTTTTCAGAAATTTTATAGAGAGAATGGCATTATAAATTCTTACCAGGGCTTAGGTGTTGGCTTATTTATTTGTGCAGAAATAATAGAAGGGCACAATGGAAGAATATGGGCAGAGAGCTCAGCGGCAGAAGGATCGCAGTTTTACTTTTCAATTCCATTACATTATGCCCAGGCCAACCTCCCATCTTAGAGATGAAGCGAGCGAAGATCATATATGAGGGCGTATTTACCAAATTACCGGTGTGAGTTCTCCTGTTACTAGCCTGTCAGGTATTTATGAGTAGTTTAACTAGGGATGGTGCTCTTTAAATAGAAGGAGTTATGCAGGTACTGAAATATAGTTCCACTTCTACCGTTAGGGTTAATAGCCGACCGCAATTGTAATTATCACCTCAACAGCAATTGTCAATCTCCGACTCTAAGTTTACCTATGAAAAAAATTATACAATTTCCCATAGGGATATTTCTATTATTGTATCCTGGTTTTAATTTCGCACAAGCCCCCAATTTGGGCACTGCCGCCAATTTCGTACTCTTCTCTACTACGGGAGCTATTGGTAATACCGGAATTTCTCACATCACAGGTAATGTGGGCACAAACACAGGCGCTATAACTTCTTTTAGTAATATAGATGGTGTGGTGCATAGTCCTGATGGCGCAACGGCTGTTTGTGCTACCGATCTCCAGAATGCTTATTCTCAACTAAATGCGGCAATACCAACTTTCTTCCCCGGGGTTTTATTAGGCAATGGCACCACGCTTTCTGCAGGCGTTTACTCCATACCTGCAGCTGCATCGGTAAACAATATGCTTATTTTAGATGGAAAGGGTAATGAAAATGCTGTTTTTATTTTCCAGGTCGACGGTGCATTTTCTTCCGGCGCCGGGGCTGAAATAAAATTAATCAACTGCGCGAAAGCATGTAATGTATTTTGGAAGGTCGAGGGAGCGGTAAGCCTTGCTGCCGGAACAATCATGAAAGGAACAATCATTGCAAACAACGCTGCGATAAGCCTTGGCTCAGGCGTGATACTTGAGGGAAGAGCGCTTTCTACAACCGGCGCTGTGGCGGTTAATAATGTGCTTGCCTGGTTACCGCCGGGTATAGGAAGTCCGTTATTAACCGGGCCTGTACCCCCTGTTCTTTCTTCTGCGGAATGCTATACATTGTTTTCTTCTAACGGGCTGGTTACAAATACGGGTACAACCACTGTGTCGGGTAATATTGGAACTGATTTCGGCCAGGTAACAGGATTTAATCCTTTACTTGTCAACGGTTCAATACACACAGTACCTGATGGCTCTACCTCAGCATGCGCCTCCGATCTGCTTAACACCTATAATTACCTCAATTCATTACCTTATGATATTGAATTATTATATCCTGCGCAATTTGGAAACAGCCTTGTTCTCACCCCACATACCTACCTTATGAACGGGGCCGCAACATTTACTGATACGCTCTTTCTGAACGCCCAGGGCAATGCCAATGCTGTTTTTGTTATTAGAACAATGGGCCCCATTGTCACAAGCATAAATGCACAAGTTGTATTGCTAAACGGGGCCCAGGCAAGAAATGTGTACTGGCAGGTGGAAGGGGCTGTTACTATAAATGATAATTCGGATTTCAAAGGTACTATTGTTTGCAACAATGGCGCAGTGGTTCTAAACACAGGAACCCTGCTGGAAGGAAGAGCTTTTACAACCAGCGGGGCGCTAACTACTACCGCAGTAACTGCCAGTGTTGTATCTGCCGCATCAATTTCTTATGCCGGGTATACCTATTGTTCCAATGGAGGAATTGCTTCTGTAACTTTCTCAGGAATTACTGGCGGAGTTTTTTCATCATCAGCAGGACTTATTATTGACTCCGCCACTGGAGCAGTGAATCTTGGTTTAAGTACCGCCGGAAACTATGTGGTAACCTATTCAATTATTGCTGCCGGTGAGTGTTTGGCTTCGTCCGCAAGTGCTGGTATTTCCATATCTGTGGCGCCATCGGCAATAATATCCTACCCCGGAAGCCCTTTTTGTTCAAATACGGGATCAACTGCTGTTGCATTTTCTGGTACTACATCAGGAACGTATTCTTCAATACCGGCAGGACTTTCATTAGATCCTTTAACAGGAATAGTCGATTTGGCTGCAAGTATTCCGGGAGCGTATACCGTTACGTATACAATTACGAATTGTTCTGGCGGATGCGGTACCTCAAATTATACAACCAATACAGTTATAGTAATAAATCCCTATACCTGGACAGGCGGAGTAAGTACTGACTGGAATACATCAGGCAACTGGGTAGGGAATGCAGTTCCTACAACTGCCTGCGCCGATGTTACGATTCTTTCAGGCGTGCCTTACCAGCCTACACTTAGTTCGGGAATTT
>JBEPVC010000144.1:0-5892 GCA_041691235.1 Chitinophagaceae bacterium | reverse complement strand
CAGAAGAAGACCTGGTAAAACTGCAGACAGAAAAAAGGAGAGCAGAAGATGCATTAATTAATCTACAGGCTGCACAAAAACAATTGGTGCAAAGTGAAAAAATGGCTTCACTTGGTGAACTCACAGCAGGCATTGCACACGAGATACAAAATCCTTTAAACTTCGTCAATAATTTTTCTGAAGTAAGCAAAGAATTGCTGGATGAAATGAAAGAAGAAATGGAAAAGGGTCACCTGGAAGATGTAAAACAAATTATGCAGGATGTAATTCAGAACTTAGAAAAAATAAATCTTCATGGCAAACGCGCTGATGGAATTGTAAAAGGAATGCTTCAACATTCTCAATCCAGCAAAGGGCAAAAAGAACCAACAGATATCAATGCTTTGTGTGATGAATATTTAAGGTTGAGTTATCATGGCCTGCGTGCAAAAGACAAAAGTTTTAATGCAGATTTTAAAACTGATTTTGATAAAAGCATCGGCAAAATAAATATTATTCCGCAGGAAATAGGAAGAGTGATTTTGAATCTGATCAACAATGCATTTTACGCCGTAGCAGAAAAGAAAACCCTTCGGCAGGCTCAGGGCGGCACTAGCTATCAACCAACTGTTTCAATTAGCACAAAAAAGATCGGAGATAAAGTTGAAATAAAAGTTAGTGACAATGGTAGCGGTATTCCGCAAGCCATTGTTGACAAAATTTTTCAGCCTTTCTTCACCACCAAACCAACAGGACAAGGAACAGGGCTGGGATTGAGTTTGAGCTATGATATTATAAAAGCCCACGGAGGAGAAATAAAAGTAGAGACACGAGAAGGTGAAGGGAGTACATTTATTATTTATTTATCGACAATGTAAAAATTCCGAAATGAAACCGGCAATCTATATCCTGTTGTTTTTATTACTTCCATTTTTTGCCAAGGCTCAGCATAACCAAAAAGATAATGACAGCCTCCACGTTGCCTTTCAAAATGCTGCTAATGATACTATCCGGATGAGCATTTATGGTAAACTGGCATCTTCATTCACCGAATCAAACTCCGATAGCGCCTTATTTTATTATGACAAGGAAGCTATGCTCGCAGATAAGCTGAAATTAAAAATAGAAGAGGTGGCTGCATTAGATATGAAGGGTTATGTTTTGTCAACACAACGAAATTATCCCCAATCCCTTGCTACATTTTTGAAGGCAAAGAAAATTGCGGAAGATCCTGCCAGTGAAAAAAATATATGGTATTTGCCCAGGGGTGAGACCGCATATCAGCAAAGGCTCGAATGGTTGGGTTGGATATACAACGATATGGACTTGCTTTATCACAACACCGGAAACCTGGATGAAGAAATTTCCAGCATCCGGCAAGCCAGGAGTATTGCTGAATCTATTCATAATAATGGTTTGCTTACGTATGCCTATGCCAGCCTTGCTAAATTTTTCATGAATACCGATCAATTGGATTCCGCACTTTTCTATGAAAAAAAAGCGGAGAAAGTTTTATCATATAATGGAGGAAAATGGGGAGGCCTTCCTTTAAATACGCTGGGCAAGATATATCAGAAAAAGGGAGATTTTGATCTTTCACGGGAGGCATTTGCAAAAGCAATAAAACAAGATCAGGAAGTCAATAACCTCTCGTATCTCGGGGATGCTTTTCTGAATATAGCCGGTTTATATGAAACCAAAAAAGAAACTGATTCGAGTCTGTACTATGCAAGAAAAGCCGTGGATACCTATAAAAAAATTGAAAGGCCGGACGGAATGGCAAGTGCCTATAGTTTGATTTTCTCAGTATATAGTGATCAAAACAAAACAGACAGCGCTTTTGCCTATCTGAAATTAGCCACTGTATTAAATGACAGCCTGAATAATGTAGAAAGAAAAAATCTCCTCGCCTTTCAGAATGTTGGATTTGATGAACAGCGAAAAGTTCAACAATTGGAAGAAGAAAAAGTACAAACACAAAATAGGATCAGGACCTATTTCCTATCAGCAGGTATTATTGTATTATTACTGCTTGCTATTATCTTTTACAGGAATAATCGGCAAAAGCAAAAAGCAAAACTCAAAATTGAAAAAGCTTATGATGAATTGAAAGCAACACAGCAACAGTTGATCCAATCAGAGAAAATGGCCAGCCTGGGTGAACTCACTGCAGGTATTGCCCATGAAATTCAAAATCCTTTAAACTTTGTCAACAATTTTAGTGATGTAAGCAATGAGCTTATTGATGAAATGAATGCCGAATTAGAAAAAGGAGATATTGAAGAAGCAAAAGCGATAGCAGCAGATGTAAAACAGAATTTAATAAAAATAAATCATCATGGAAATCGCGCCGGAGATATTGTAAAAGGAATGTTGCAACACTCACGGACAAGCACAGGTGTAAAAGAGCTAACAGATATCAATGTGTTGTGTGATGAATATTTACGATTGAGTTATCATGGCCTTCGAGCAAAGGATAAAAATTTCAACGCTGAATTAAAAACTGATTTTGATGAAAGCATTGGCAAGATAAATATCATTCCGCAGGACATTGGTAGAGTGTTATTGAATATATATAACAATGCTTTCTACGCAGTGAATGAAAAGCTCAAAGCTCACAGTTCTCAGGGCTCAACCAATTACCAACCAACAGTTTCAGTCACTACCGGGAAATCTGAAAATAACATAATCATTACTGTAAGCGACAATGGCAACGGCATTTCACAAAACATTGTTGACAAAATATTCCAACCCTTCTTCACCACAAAACCCACCGGTCAGGGCACAGGACTGGGATTGAGTTTGAGTTATGATATAATAAAAGCACACGGCGGTGAAATAAAAGTAGAGACGAAGGATGGCGAAGGAACAACATTTATTATCTCCTTATCAAATAAATAATCAGTATGCGTTTAAAGCGTTTATTATTGTTATCAATAATTGTACTGGCATTCTTAAGCCAGGTTACGGCCCAGCAAAACCGGGTTGATTCCATTGTAGCTGTTTTACAAAAAACAGATGTTTCTAAAGCTGTGGACACAACTATGTTCACCAGCCTTACAAATATAATTGAGGAAACTGCATTGGACGATGCTGCTGTTGCTTCGTTGGAAAAGGCTGCTGAAAAATTAACAGTGGGAGATAATATTTTCTGGGATTACAAGGTAAGGAGGAGTATAATGAATAGCTTAACGGTAACTGATAAAGCAAAAGCGATTGCTTATGGTAAACGTATTTATGAATCACTACTGACAGGTAAAACATTATTAGCTGTAAACCTTCGCAGTTATTTTTTCAGGCAATTAAGATTTCCTTACCGAACCTCTGATATGTTAGATGATGGATTTGCTTATTTCAACGGAAAGCTAAAGGAATTTCAGTTAAAAAATGATTCTCTTGGTTTAGCTGATTGCTATTATGTATTGGGTGGCTTTTACAGAACCAAAGGATTGATGGCGCAAGCAATATATAATATGAAAAAATCTGTTAGTTATCTTTCCGGTAACAGCCAAATTAAAACAGAAATATATTCTGCCACATTTAATCAAATAAACCTAAGGGTGAACAATATCGCTGTTGTAGGCAGTTATTATTTTATAGACGGAGAGTATAACGAGTCATTGAAATATTCAAGAATTTCATTTAACGAGACATCAAAAACACATAATGCTTTCAATGGAAATGTGGCAACTGTTATGGCACTGGCAAAGTTGATGTCTGGCTCAACAGATAGTGTTGAATACCTTCTCAACAATGTGATTCAAAGTACATTAACCGGGGCTAAGGACGGTTTCACCTTTGCTTTGCAGGCGAAAGCATTATATATGCTTAAAACAGGTCAACTGGCTGAAGCCGAAACATTACTTCAGCAATGCTGGCAGATTATCCGGCAAAACAACTTTCCGGCAAATGCCGCTGCAGGCATACTAAATCCTGATTATTATCTGTCTTTAATCCGTGAAAAACAAAACCGGATACCAGATGCGATCGTACTGCTTCAAAAAGATTTAGTGAGAGTGCAGAGGCTAAGAAGGGAAACGCTGATGGATTATAAATTATTATCAGGTTTATATGAACGGGAGGGAAACGCACAGCAAGCCAATCTTTACAACAAATCATTTATCGCTTTACAGGATAGTTTGTTACAGGATCAAAAAAAATATGGTTCTTTAAGTTTTGAAACAGAGCAAGAGATCAATGCAAACGAGTTGTCCATTACAAAATTGCAAAGCGAAAATAAGATCAGTTCTGTCACGAGGAATTTCACCATTGGCCTTGCTGTTTTATTAATCATCCTTGCAGCAGTTGTGTATTCACGTTTTAAAGCAAAGCAAAAAGACAACCTGGTTTTAGAAAATACGCTAAACAATTTAAAATCCACGCAAACCCAACTGATCCAATCAGAAAAAATGGCAAGTCTTGGTGAACTTACTGCAGGCATTGCACATGAAATTCAAAACCCATTAAATTTTGTAAATAATTTTTCTGATGTAAATAAAGAGTTGCTGGAAGAATTAAAAGAAGAAGCAGATAAGGGAAACATTGAGGAAGTAAAAGCAATTGCAAATGATGTGATTGGTAATGAAGAAAAAATAAATCATCACGGTAAACGGGCGGATGCTATTGTAAAAGGAATGCTTCAACATTCCAGGTCAAGCAGCGGACAAAAAGAACCAACAGATATTAATTCTTTGTGTGATGAATATTTACGATTAAGTTATCACGGCTTACGTGCAAAGAACAAAGACTTTAATGCAACAATGAAGACAGATTTTGATGAGAACCTCGGAAAAATAAATATCATTCCGCAGGATATTGGAAGAGTGTTATTGAATTTGTACAATAATGCTTTTTACGCAGTGAATGAAAGACTCAAGGCTCATGGCTCACAGCCAATAGTTTCAGTAACTACTAAGAAATCTGAAAATCATGTATTGATTACTGTTAGTGACAACGGCAACGGTATTCCACAAAATATCGTTGATAAAATCTTTCAGCCATTCTTTACTACTAAGCCTACAGGGCAAGGGACTGGATTAGGTTTGAGTTTGAGTTATGATATTATTAAAGCGCATGGTGGAGAGATAACTGTAAACAGTAAAGTCGCAGATCCCGGCTCATCCGGGAAAGGAGAAGGAACTCAATTTATCATTCAATTGCCCATATAAAAATGAGCAGTAATAAAATAAATCCGTAAGCAATGAAAACAGTCACCTTGATCTTTAGTTTTTGTATCCTGCTTGCAGGCAACATTCTTGCACAAGACCTGGCGGAAACTAGTGCAGCAGAAGTTAAGGGATTAAAGCAACAGTTGCAACATGCCACTACAGATTCAGCCAGGGCACGCATAATAACCCAACTTTCTACTGCTTACCGTGAGATTGTTGAAAACGATAGTTGTAAAAAATATGCCACACTTGCAATTAATTTCACGAAGAAATTTCCTGCTAAACCTGAAAATCCAGGTCTGAATTTAAAATATAAAATGATAAGGGCAAAAGCCATTGAAAACTTCGGGGCGTCACTTGCTTATGAAAATGCAACACAGGCAATAGATACGTTACAAGTTTCCTTACGTTTATGGAAGGAAACAGGCGACAAACCCGGAATCGCAATGGCGTATTTTTCCTTGGCACAGGCATATAGTTTTAAAGGCGACCAAATTGAAGCAATAGATTATTTTAATAAAAGCCTCGCTTTGTTTCAGGAAACAAATAATAAAGTTTACGTAGCCAATGTTTTAAATAATATTAGTCTTGAAAAACGGTACCTGGGCATGTTTGGCGACGCTTTAGAATATTCCATCAAATCAATGAAAATCTCTGAGGAAATTAAAGACACTGTTTCTATAACAAATTCTTTATTGGCAAACGGTTTTAATTATATGCTTGCAAAAAACTTCCCTGAAGCGCT
>JBEPVC010000143.1:0-5918 GCA_041691235.1 Chitinophagaceae bacterium | reverse complement strand
ATTGGCGGTGCAAGAAGAGATGAAGAAAAAGCAAGAGCTAAAGAAAGAATATTTTCAGTAAGGGACGAGTTTGGTCAATGGAATCCAAAGTTGCAACGGCCTGAATTATGGAATATTTATAATGGTAAAATTCATAAAGGAGAGAACGTTCGTGCATTTCCGATTAGCAACTGGACTGAATTGGATATATGGAATTATATAAAAAGAGAACAGATTGATTTGCCTTCTATTTATTTCGCACACGAAAGAGAAGTTATCGAGTACGAGGGACAGTTAGTATCCGTTTCAGAATATATAAAGCTTGACGATACGGATGTTGTAACAAAAAAGAAAGTACGCTATCGCACAGTTGGCGATATGACTTGTACTGCTGCGGTCCCATCAAACGCGGAAGATATTGATGGAATTATTAAAGAAATTATTGCGACAAAAACCAGTGAAAGAGGAGAAACAAGAATTGATGATAAAGTTTCTGAAGCAGCAATGGAAGACCGGAAGAAAGGGGGATATTTTTAAGTAATCAGTTATAAGTTATCAGTAATAAGTGATTTAGAATTGATTTTTATAATAAGCTTTATGGATAACTCATAACTCATCACTAATAACTCATAACTTAAATATGGACATTCTAAGATTCATAACTGCAGGCAGCGTTGATGATGGCAAGAGTACATTAATCGGAAGATTATTGTATGACAGTAAATCGATATTAATTGATCAACTGGAGGCAATTGAAAAGCAAAGCAAAAATAAAGCTGATGGTGAAATTGATTTGGCTCTTCTAACAGACGGACTTCGTGCTGAACGTGAACAGGGAATTACAATTGATGTTGCTTATAAATATTTTTCCACACCAAAGCGCAAATTTATAATTGCAGATGCACCGGGCCATATTCAATACACACGCAACATGGTGACCGGCGCATCCAATTCAGAGCTTGCAATTATTTTAGTAGATGCGAGAAACGGAGTTGTTGAACAAACACGTCGTCATTCAATCATTACATCGTTATTAAACATTCCACATGTTGTAGTTGCAATCAACAAAATGGATCTGGTCAATTATTCAGAAGATGTCTACAATAACATTGTTATCGATTACCAGGAGGTTGCAAAATCACTTGGATTGAAAGATGTAAAATATATTCCCATCAGTGCATTGAACGGAGATAATATTGTAGAAAAATCTGAAAATTTTCCATGGTATGAAGGCGAATCTTTATTAGATCATTTAGAAAATGTACAACTTGATTCGGATGTTAATTTAACAGATGGAAGATTTTCGGTTCAATACGTTATCCGGCCGCAAGCCCCGGAATTACACGATTACAGAGGCTATGCAGGTAAAGTGATTAGCGGTGTTTATCGCAAAGGTGATAAGATAATTGTTCTTCCGTCAGGCATTGAAAGTTCAATAAGCGCAATTGAAATCGGCGGTAAAGAAATAGACGAAGCGTACGCATTGCAAAGTGTAGTGTTACATCTTGAAGATGATGTGGACATTAGTCGCGGGGATATGATTGTGCCATTAAATAATCAGCCAAAAACAGAACAGGAATTTGAAGTGCTTCTTTGTTGGATGGATAACAAGCCATTGATTCCAGGCAATAAATATTTTTTGCAAACCAATAGTCGTGTTGTTAGAAGTGTTGTAAAAGAAATTGAATATAAGCTTGATGTAAACACACTGCAAAAAAATTATTCACCGGAGAATGCTGTTCTGAATGATATTATTAAAGCAACAATTAAAACTGCATCGCCGGTAGCATTTGATTCATATAAAAAATTAAGGCAAACCGGAGGCGCTATATTAATTGATGAAACCAGTTGCGTAACCGTTGGAGCATGCATGATTCAATAACCAACTAAATTTTTTTGAATATATATCCTATCAAATTAGTAGACTAAATGAGCAGAATATCAAAATTGGGAAAAGTAATTCTTGCCGGAGCCGGGCCGGGAGATCCTGAGCTTATAACGCTTAAGGCTATTCGCTATTTGCAGATAGCTGATGTAGTACTTACTGATCGTTTGGTGAGCAATGAAATATTGAAGCAGTATGTACGTCCGGGTGCAAAAATTATTCATGTGGGTAAACAATGCCGCCGCGGTATTTCTACACCACAGGAATTTATAAACGATTTGCTCGTGCGTTATGGTTTGGCAGGCAAATTGGTTGTACGTTTAAAAGGTGGCGATGTATCGATTTTTTCGAATATTATGGACGAGCTGGAAACATTGGTTGCCAATAACATTCCTTACGAAATAATTCCCGGCGTAACTGCAGCCCTTGGTGCGGCAGCGTTTGCGGGTATTCCTCTTACTGCGAGAGGCTACTCGACTGCGGTTCGCTTTCTTACTTATTATAAATCGGATATCGTTACAGAAGAATACTGGAAAGAACTTGCCAATACAAATGATACATTGGTTTTTTATATGTCTTCGGAAACTTTATCAAATGTTGTCGGGAAATTAATTTCGAATAATATCAATGAAAATAAATTGCTCGCAATAATTGAGCAGGCTACTACTCCGCTGCAAAATGTACACGTAACAAATTTGTATGATTTTGAAAAACAATTTAAAGGACGTTCATTTATTTCTCCCTCATTAGTAATTATTGGCGAAGTTGTATCTCTTCATGAAAATTTTAAATGGCTGCAAAATAATTACAGCAGCGAAAATTATTTTAAGCCAATGACGAGCCAGGTAATTTCATTTCAGCCACAAACTAAATTAGAAAGACATGTTAGCTGAAAACAAATTAAAAACATTACTGGATCTTATCGGCAATTCAACAAGTGATGAATTGATTTGGATTAATGGTTATTTGAATGGTTTAGTTTCAAACCAGGCAAAAAATGATGCAAAAACTGTTTTAAAAAAAGGGGTAAGTAAAATTACAATTGCATACGGAACAGAAACCGGTAATTCAAAAAAACTGGCTACTGAATTTGCAGCAAAGGCTAAAAAACAAGGCATTCATGCTAAAGTTCAAAGCCTCGATCAATACAGGCTTAATGATCTTACCAAAGAAGAATATTTTTTAGCCGTAATCAGTACTCACGGTGACGGTGAGCCGCCGGCAGCAGCAAAGAAATTTTATGACCACGTTCATCAAAATGGGTTTAAGCTTCCCAAATTAAAATATAGCGTGCTTGCTTTGGGGGATACATCTTATCCATTATTTTGCAAAGCAGGCGAAGATGTCGATGAGCAATTAAATAAGCTGGGAGCTAATCGCATTGCGCCTTTGCAAAAATGCGACCTGGATTTTGATACCGAGGCAGATGAATGGTTTGCTAATGTATTCAATGCTTTGAGTGAAACTTCCGAGGCCAATGTCTCAATCTCACCAGCGATCAAAGCAAAAAAAGCTTCGGGTAAAAGAATCTATACAGGAAAGCTGCTTACTCATATAAATTTAAATGACAGGGACAGCAACAAACAAACGTATCATATAGAAATTGAGGCTGAAGATGTGAATTATAAACCAGGCGATTCCATAGGTATTATTCCGGAAAATAAAAAAGCAATTGTTGAAAAAATAATTGCAGTTGCAAACATTGAACCGTCTGCAAGCATTGATTACAAGGATGAATTAATTTCCGTGTATGACCTTTTGCAGAAGAAGCTAAATATTATACACCTGCCCGAACGTGTTGTTAAAAAATATTCAACGATTGTGAAACAGGATATCCCGGATACAAAGATTGATCTGCTTGATCTTCTAAAAATTTATCCTGCAAAAGATGAAATTGAATTTTTTGAAATTCTAAAAATACTTGAGCCAACCACACCAAGATTATATTCTATTGCATCTTCGCCGGAAGCGCATCCGGGCGAAGTACATATAACTGTAGCAAAAAATTCATTTTTCGTAAACGATGACATGAGGTATGGACTTGCCTCCGAATTTTTGTCCCTTCTTAATGAAGATAATGAATTGAAATTTTATGTGCACCCTAACAATAGTTTTCGTCTACCTGACACCGATAAAAATGTAATTATGATTGGCCCGGGTACCGGCATTGCGCCGTTTCGCTCATTTGTTGCAGAAAGAGATGCAATTGGTGCAGATGGCAAAAACTGGTTGTTTTTTGGCGAACAACATTTCGCATCAGATTTTCTTTACCAGACAGAGATACAAAACTGGTTTGAAACAAGCGTGTTAACAAAAGTAAATACGGCTTTCTCAAGAGATCAGCCTGAAAAAATTTATGTTCAACACAAAATGCTGCAGCATGGCAATGAATTTTTTGAATGGTTGCAGGCAGGTAGTTATATCTATGTCTGCGGCTCAAAAGAGCCGATGAGTGTTGATGTTGAGCAAACCATTTTACAAATCATTGAGCGATTTGGAGAAAGGTCAAAAGAAGATGCAATAAAATATCTCGACGAATTGAAAGAAGATGGGAGATATGTAACGGATGTTTATTAATCAATTTATAACTAAGCTCATAACTCTAAACTAAATAAATGCCCGAAGAAAATTTATCATCAACGGAAAAGATTAAAGTCAATAGTGACGGCCTTCGTGGAACTATTGCTGAGAGTTTACAAGACGAACTAACGGGAGCCATACGCGAAGATGATCAGGCCTTAATAAAATTTCATGGCATGTACCAGCAGGATGACCGCGATCGCCGGGAAGAACGAGCTGAGAAAAAACTGGACCGGCTATTTACATTTATGATCAGGCTCCGGTTGCCCGGCGGGTTTTTAACCGCAAACCAATGGATAGCCATGCACGACATTGCGGGAAAGAATACAACAGGGGTAATCAAAATTACTACAAGGCAAACTGTCCAGTTACACGGTTTATTCAAATCAAAAATAAAACCAACCATAAAAGAATTTAATAAGGCCAAATTAGATTCCATCGCAACATGCGGCGATATTAATCGTAACGTATTGTGCAGCTCTCATCCCAAACAGTCACCCATACACGAAGAAATTTTCGGTTATGCAGATAGAATAAGCACAATGCTGATGCCAAAAACACGGGCCTATTATGAAATATGGCTTGATGAAGAAAAAATCGCAGACAAAAAGGATGAAGAAGATCCATTATATCAGGAAAGGTATATGCCCCGCAAATTTAAGATCGCAATTGCAATACCCCCAAACAATGATGTTGATGTTTTTGGAAATGATATCGGGCTGATTGCAATTGTTGAGAATAACAAACTTCAGGGTTTTAATATAGCAATTGGTGGAGGATTATCTACTACTCACGGTTACGCAGAGACGTATGCAAGATTAGGAACTGTTATTGGCTTTGTAGATAAAGAAGAGAATGCTTTTAAAGCTATCTACGAAATTCTAACAGTGCAAAGAGATTATGGCAATCGCAGCGATCGGAAACTAGCAAGATTAAAATATACAGTCGATAGGTTGGGCGTTGAAAAATTTAAAGAAGAAGTTGAAAAGCGCATGGGCTTTGTGTTTCAGGAAATAAGGCCTTACACTTTTACTGAACGTGGAGATTATTATGGCTGGCAACAAAGCAACCAGGGCAATTGGTATTATACAGTCTTTGCCGAGAATGGAAGAATACTTGATGATGAACAGGTGGCTTTAAAATCAGCCTTGCTTGAAGTTGCTAAAACAGGAAAAGTAAATTTCAGGTTTACAGCCAATCAAAATGTAATTATAAGTGATGTAGATGCGGACGATAAAGATTCGATAAATGAAATTTTACTCAAGTTTAAAATTATTGAACACACAGATGGTACATCGGTGGTTCGCAAAAATTCAATGGCATGCGTTGCTTTGCCAACATGCCCGCTGGCACTCGCTGAAGGACAGCGCTATATGCCGTCACTGCTTACAAAAATTGAATCACTTCTTTCAAAATATAATCTTGACAATGAAAATATCATTATCCGGATGACAGGTTGCCCAAATGGCTGTGC
>JBEPVC010000142.1:0-5972 GCA_041691235.1 Chitinophagaceae bacterium | reverse complement strand
GCAATAATCATCACAGAACTTTTTATCGGTACGTCCTTTAATTGGTTTCGAGCAGGTAAGACAAAGTTTTGTTTCTGCTGTCATGCTTATTGGTATTGATTTGTAGAGCAAGATACTCTAATTTTTTTCATGTACAAGCGTTTACAAACGGTTATATCCAACTATAAACGATTAAAATACGAGTAAGGCTTTCACCGCATTGCATCTTTGTGGTGTTGATGAAACAAAACGAATTTGAATCGTCAATTGAAATAAAATTTAAAAACAAGTTCATCAAAAAAATGGTGAGCACAAAACTCAAAGTCATGAATGCATTAAAAAACAAAGTTCAACTGATTGGAAATTTAGGCAACGCACCTGAAGTACGCAACACAGAAAGCGGAAAAAAACTCGTGCGCTTTTCAATTGCTACCAATGAAAGCTATCGCAATGCCAAAGGCGAAAAAGTTACCGAAACACAATGGCACAATTTAATTGCCTGGGGTAAAATTGCAGACATCGCTGAAAAATATTTAACGAAAGGAAGCGAAGTCGCTATTGAAGGAAAACTGATGAATAACAATTACACCGATAAAGACGGTAACAAAAGATACAATACTGAAATACAGGTACACGAATTATTGTTGTTAGGTAATAAGCCTGCAGCATAGTTTTTATTTTTTTGCCATGAATTGCATATTTTCATTAATGTTGATAGTATGCAATTCGTGGCATCTATTTTAATAGAACAAATAAATCAAAGTGCAAAACATTAATTCCATTGAACGCAACGAAGTATTTGACCTCGCTTATCGGTTTGTTACAGAAACAAATGAAAATATTTTTTTAACAGGCAAGGCAGGAACAGGAAAAACAACTTTTTTAAAATACCTTAAAGAAAATTGTTCTAAAAATATTGTTGTAGCAGCACCAACCGGCGTAGCAGCGATTAATGCAGGCGGCGTTACATTACATAGTTTATTTCAATTACCCTTTCATCCTTTTCTTCCTACAAAAAATAATAAAGATGAGCTGCTTGCAAAAATCAGGTTTAATAAGCAACGCCAGCAATTATTACGGAAGGTAGAGCTATTAGTTATTGATGAAATAAGCATGGTTCGTTGCGACATCATGGATGCAATAGATACCATTTTAAAATCTGTGAGAAGAAAATATGATGTTCCATTTGGCGGCGTTCAGCTTTTATGTATTGGAGATTTGCATCAATTGCCACCTGTTGCCCAGCGACATGAATGGGAAGTTTTACAAGAGTATTATTCTTCACCATTTTTCTTTGACAGCCGTGTTATAAAAGAACAAATGCCGTTACTAATTGAGCTCAATAAAATTTATCGTCAAAAAGAAAATTCATTTGTTGAGTTGCTGAATAAAGTTCGCAACAATAATATGAATGCGGATGATTTTGAAGATTTGCATCTCAGGTTTAATCCATCATTTCGTCCAACAATTGAAGAAAAATATATTACACTTACTTCTCATAATAACCAGGCAGACCAGATTAATGCACGTGAATTACAAAAATTACAAGGCGCATCTTATAAGTATGAAGCAATAATAGAAGATGATTTTCCTGAAAACAATTACCCAGCGGAAGGTTCATTGATTTTGAAAGCAGGCGCACAGGTAATGTTTTTAAAAAATGATACTGTACTAAAAAGATATTTTAATGGAAAAATAGGTGTTGTAAAATCATTAGACGATGATGAAATAATTGTTGAATGTGATGGAGCAGATATTTATGTTTCAATGGAAACCTGGGAAAATTCGCGGTATGTTTTGGACAGAACTGATGGTAAACTACAACAGGAAACTTTGGGAACATTCACTCAGTTTCCTTTACGCCTTGCCTGGGCAATTACTATTCATAAAAGCCAGGGGCTCACATTTGAAAAAGTAATGATAGATGCAGGTGCTGCTTTTAGCAGCGGCCAGGTATATGTTGCATTGAGCCGTTGTACCAGTCTTGATGGTATTGTTCTTTTATCAAAAATCCCTTCAGCAGCAATTTATAGTAATGATAATGTAATCAAAGGCCAGCAGGCACTCATGCACAAAGGTTCTTTGGCAGAAAGATTTGATGGTGCCAGGCAAATCTTTACTCAACAATTATTGGAAGAGATTTTTTTATTTAATGAAGTAAGTTCAATAATTGATGCTTTACATTTCCAGGTAAATCAACATAAAGACAGGCTAAACAATGAAGGAATACAATGGATAGAAGATTTCAAAAATAAATTTTTAGTCGATAAGTCAGTTGGTCTAAAATTTATTTCTAAAATTTCTGAGCTAATGAAAGATGAGCCTGTAATTGAAAAAAATATACTGCTTCAAAAAAGAATCAACGATGCAGCAAATCATTTTGAACCAAAATTTTCGGCATACCATCACGCAATTCAAAATCATCCTTTAATTACGGAGCACAGAGAAACCGCCAATACAATTAATGAATATTTAAATCAACTGATTCTTGCTATATACACAACAAATTATTTTTTACAATATTGTATTCAGCCATTTTCTGTTACATCTTTTTTACAACACAAATTAAAATTTGCTCAGCCGCGGTTTAATGTGAGCGCTTATGCGAGTGGCAAGAAACAATCTTTTACGGATATTCCCAATGTTGAATTGTATGATACGCTAAAACGATGGCGGGATGAAATTTGTGATAAATCGGGGATGCCAATTTATATGGTTGCGAACCGGGTTACCTTAACAGAAGTTGCTACCTATCTGCCATTAAACAAAAAAGATTTATTACAAATAAGCGGTTTTGGAAAAGCAAAGGTTGATAAATACGGTGACGATATTTTGCAGGCTGTTGAAGAATATTGTAGCAAAAATAATATTGCCACAAACATGGCGGCCAAAGAAGAAAATCCTAAAAGGCATCGCAAAGAAAAAAATGATGAAATAAAAACCGATACCAAAATGCTTTCTTATAATTTATTTAAAGAAGGAAAATCTGTAGAAGAAATTGCTAAAGAAAGAAATTTTGCTCTAAGTACTATCGAAGGCCACCTGGTATGGTTTGTAGGCAATGGAGATATTGACATAAATAAAATTGTTCCTGTAGAAAAACAGCTTTTAATAAAGGCAGCGGCAAAATCTCATGGCGTTTCCAGTCATAAAATTTTAAAAGATAACCTGCCTGCTACAATTTCTTATAGTGAAATAAAATTGGTGATGGCGGCAGAAAGATAAGTGCATAAGAAATTTATTAAAGTTGAAAAACTTCTTGCAATAATAATTTATTTCTATACCTTTGCCCTCCCAAAAAAAGTTCTTTAGTAGAAATCATTTATATGGGAGTTTCGGTTAAACCCGGGACGTTAACACCAAAAAATTAATTATGGCAAAAGAAATAACAGGCTTTGTCAAGCTCCAATGCAAAGGAGGACAAGCCAATCCTGCACCGCCAATCGGCCCTGCTCTCGGTTCAAAAGGTATTAATATTATGGAGTTCTGTAAGCAGTTCAATGCAAGAACCCAGGATAAACAAGGAAAAGTTCTTCCCGTTCTCATTACAGTTTATGGCGATAAATCTTTCGATTTTATAATCAAGACCCCTCCTGCTGCTGTTCAATTAAAAGATGCTGCAAAAGTTCAGAGCGGTAGCAAAGAACCTAACAGAAATAAAGTAGGAAAGGTGTCATGGGCGCAGGTAGAAGAAATTGCTAAAGATAAAATGTCAGATCTTAATGCATTTACTTTGGAAAGCGCAATGAAAATGGTTGCCGGAACCGCCCGTAGCATGGGCTTGACAGTGGATGGCGCCGCTCCATGGGATAAAAATTAATTGTACAGATTTGTACTCGTGCAAATCCTAAATTTTTGAAAAGATGATTACTAAAAAAAGAAAAGCCGCTAACGCGAAAGTTGATCAAAACAAAACTTACTCGCTTAAGGAAGCCTCATCACTTATAAAAGATATTAATACTACCAAGTTCGATAGTTCTGTGGATCTCCATATTCGCTTGGGCGTTGATCCTAAAAAAGCTGATCAGGCAGTTCGCGGCACCGTTTCACTTCCTCACGGTACCGGTAAGACGAAAAAAGTTTTGGTTTTATGCACACCGGATAAAGAAGAAGCTGCAAAAACTGCTGGTGCCGACTTTGTGGGACTTGACGAATTTATTACAAAGATTGAGGGTGGCTGGACTGATGTTGATGTAATTATTGCAACGCCTTCTGTAATGCCTAAAATCGGTCGTCTTGGTAAAGTATTAGGCCCAAGAAACCTGATGCCCAATCCAAAAACAGGAACGGTTACCAATGATGTTGTTGCAGCAATCAACGATGTAAAAGGCGGTAAAATTGCTTTTAAGGTTGATAAAGTAGGTATTGTTCATGCATCAATCGGAAGAGTTAGTTTTTCTTCTGATAAAATTGAAGCCAATAGCCAGGAACTTATAAATGCTATAATAAAACTGAAACCTTCAACATCAAAAGGTATCTATTTAAAAAGCTTAAGCATGGCAAGCACAATGAGCCCCGGAATTACAATAGATGCAAAATCTGTTCAAGGTTAATAAAAAATTATTTGCTTCAGTTTTGTGAATTTCAACCGAAGCATAAAACCAAATTATATGAATAAAGAACAAAAGCAGGAAGTAATTGAAACGCTGAAGAATAAATTTTCTCAGTATTCAAACTTTTATGTTACAGATACTGAAAATCTTAGTGTAGCCCAGATTACTAACCTTCGGCGTCATTGCTTCAATAAGCAGGTAGAAATGAAGGTTGCTAAAAACACACTTATCAAAAAGGCGTTAGAAAGTCTTGATAAGGATAAATATTCCGGAGTATACGATTCATTGCATAAGGTAACGGCTTTAATGTTCAGCGAGAGTCCTAAAGATCCTGCCCTTATTATCAGCAGTTTTCGCAAAGAAATAAATGGCGAAAAACCTGTGCTCAAAGCAGCTTTTTTAAATGGTGACATTTTCGTTGGCGATAATCAGTTATCTGCTTTAACAAAAATTAAAACTAAGAATGAACTGATTGGAGAAGTAATTGGTTTATTAATGTCACCTATACAAAGAGTAATTGGCGCATTACAAAACAGGCCTGAAACTATCGAAAAACCTGAAGTCAAAGCAGAAGCAACTGAAACTAAAGCAGAGACTTCAGAAGTAAAAGCAGAAGCAAAAGTTGAAGAAACAACTACAGTTTCAACACCGGTAGCAGAAGTGAAAAATGAAGTTACAAATACTGAGGCTGAAGGTACTGAACCTAAAGCCGAAGCTTAATTATAATAAATAAAACAATTTTTTTAAAACCCTCCGCCGGATTAGCCTTGAGCTAATAAGAAGGCGGAAAAAATTAAATCAAAAAACAATGGCAGACGTAAAAGCATTAGCTGAAAATTTAGTAGGCTTAACAGTAAAAGAAGTTCAGGAATTAGCTGAATTTTTAAAATCAGAATATGGTATTGAACCAGCAGCAGCAACAGTAGTTGCCAGCGCTGACGCAGGTAGTGGAGCAGCAGCTGTAGAAGAAAAAACATCTTTCAATGTAATTCTTAAAGCACCTGGCGCTAATAAACTTGGAATAGTAAAAATCGTGAAAGAACTTACAGGGCTTGGTCTGAAAGAGGCTAAAGATCTTGTAGATGGCGCGCCTAAAGCTATAAAGGAAGGAGTTGATAAAGCAACTTCTGAAGAAATTAAAAACAAGCTCACCGAAGCCGGTGCTGATGTTGAGATACAGTAATGTTGTATTGAAATAATTGTAAAGGCCGGGGTAGAACTTCGGCCTTTGCTTACTTAAACAATTTTATTCAACAGAATTCTGTCTTTTAAAGGTTTTTTAAAAATATTTTGACTGAATTTGGTTTTAAGAAATTTGGATAATAATGTTTACCTTTGCACTCCTTTAATTTCGGGTAAGTGGCGAAATACCTGTAAATACCCTTTTAAAGGCTCTCTCACTTTAAAATATTTTAATTAAAATATGGCTTCAACTAAAGT
>JBEPVC010000141.1:0-5980 GCA_041691235.1 Chitinophagaceae bacterium | reverse complement strand
CAGGAAGAAATTATGTTTGATGAATACTATCGCTGCTATTGTATCGGAGGAAAAAATGTGCGCATTATGCCTTATGAGCCCCGCAATCCGCATCACTTAAGATATGTGGCCGATTTCAAGCCCGATAACAAAAGACTGGAATTAATGACAGATATCGTTCTTCGTATAAATAAATATTTGGGCTACGATTTCAATACAGTAGAACTTGCTTTGCGTGATGGTGTGCCGTATGCAATCGATTTTTGTAACCCGGCACCTGATGCAGAAGTAACAAGCGTTGGCCAGGAAAATTTTGATTGGGTTGTAGAAGCCGCTGCAAATTTTGCTATTGAAAAAGCACAATCTTATGAAGAAGGAAAAGACAATTTAACCTGGGGCGAATATGTAAGAAGAAGTGCAGATGGTACTAAACTATATTAATTGATAATTGATAATTGATAATTAATAATTGAATAAAAATGTCCGGCATTTCTTATAAAAATTTCACACTCGGTGTTGAAGAAGAATATATGGTGATTGATCCTGTAACGCGGGAACTAAAAAGCCATGAGCAGAAGATTGTGCATGAAGGCGAAAAAGTTATTAAAGACAAAGTGAAAGCAGAAATGCACCAGGCAGTTGTAGAGGTAGGTACAGATATTTGCCAGGATATTGATGAAGCATTTATGGACGTAGCCACACTGCGCAAAACGATAAGTTCTATAGCGGAGGGTCTTGGTTTTTGGATGGGCGCTTCCGGCACGCACCCTTTTAGCCATTGGGAAAGCCAGCTGATAACGGATCATGCACGTTATAGCCAAATAGTAAATGAATTGCAGGAAGCCGCGAGAAGCAATTTAATTTTCGGGCTTCACGTACATGTTGGAATGGAGAATCGTGAAATGGCAATTCACATTGCAAATTCTGCACGTTATTTTTTACCACACATTTATGCGCTCAGTACCAACTCTCCTTTCTGGGAAGGAAGGTTGACAGGTTATAAATCTTTTAGAACAAAAGTTTTTGATAAGTTTCCGCGTACAGGCATACCTGATTTTTTTGAAAGCATTGAAAGCTATGATAATTATATTAAGCTTCTTGTAAAAACAAATTGCATTGACAATGCAAAAAAAATCTGGTGGGATCTTCGCGTGCATCCATTCTTTAATACCGTTGAATTTAGAATTTGTGATGTGCCAATGACTGTTCAGGAAACAATTACTATTGCTGCATTGTTCCAGGGCATTTGCGCAAAGCTTTTTAAATTGCGTTCGCAAAATCTGAACTTTATAATTTATCCGCGTGCGTTAATTAATGAAAACAAGTGGCGTGCAGGCCGTTATGGTATTGAAGGAAGCATGATTGATTTTGGTAAAGAATCAGAAGTAAATACAAGAGTACTTATTTATGAGCTGCTCGATTTTATTGATGATGTAAGCGCACCACTGGGTATTCGCAATGCAATAAGCCATGTACATAAAATGTTGGAAAATGGAACCGGAGCTGATCGCCAATTAAAAGTTTACGAACAAACTAATAGCCTTCCTGCTGTAGTTGATTATATTCATTCACAATTTTTAGCGGGGTTGTGACAACTGACCGACACCAAACGCTAACTGCTGATTGCCCCATTGCCTTATAGTAATTATCTTTACAAAATGAATTGGAACGACAAGAGAACTTTGCGCATTGCCATTTTGGATTTATACGATGGACACAAGAACCAGGGAATGCGATGCCTTCGCACAATTATTAAAGAGTTTGGCGAAATCAACCATATTAATATCGATCTGAAAGAATTTGATGTAAGGCAAAATCTTGAAGTGCCGGATATGAGCTATGATGTTTACCTAAGCAGCGGCGGCCCTGGCAGCCCGTTAGAAAGCGAAGGCTCAGAATGGGACAATTTATATTTTGACTGGGTTGATAAAGTTGAGAAGTGGAATGCGGATGAAACAAACATTCAAAAGAAATATGTTTTTTTTATTTGTCATTCTTTCCAGCTCGTTTGTCGTTACTGGAAACTGGGAAATGTTTGTAAAAGAAACTCAACTGCGTTTGGTATTTTTCCCGTTCACTTATTAGAAGATGGAAAACATGAACCCGTGTTTAAAGGAATGACTGATCCTTTCTATGCAGTTGACAGCCGCGATTTCCAGGTAATAGAACCCCAAATGAATATTCTTTATACAGGAGCAAAAGTTTTGTGTATTGAAAAAGACAGGCCTCATGTTCCGTATGAAAGAGCCATTATGGGTATCAGGTTCAGCGATTATTTTATCGGCACTCAATTTCATCCGGAAGCCGACGCAGCTGGCATGAGCATCTATTTTCAAACGGAAGAAAAAAAGAAAACAGTTATAGAAAATTATGGTGAGAAAAAATGGGAATTGATGATTAAACATTTAAACGATCCTGATAAAATCTCATGGACTCATTCTCATGTAGTACCTAACTTCCTGAGCACTGCGCTGGCAAACCTTCATGCGGTGACTGTGTAATCAATTTCTTTCTCTAAAACAATTTCATTTTTTAGCCCTTACTATCTTCAACGAAAATTTTATTTTCTTATCTTTCATTTCTACATGAATGAAAAATTAACGCCATGATAAGCGAACTAAGAAAAAAATTCAACGAAAATTTTACCAATGAAAAGTACCAGGAATTTTTAGCAGACCTTGACAGCAAACACCCGGGTGATATTGTTTTCAGGATTGCAGAAACTCCCATCTTCGTTCCTAAATATTTTACCAACAAAATGTTGCAGGCCTGCGAAAACATTGTTGATTTTATAAAAGATCCTTCTTTTAAAAAGCTTACTGACCGCGCCATACCTAAAAACGAAAATGTTCAAAATGAAAATAATCATGCGCATTTTATAGCCTTTGATTTTGGAATTTGTGAAAATGCAAAAGGTGAATTAGAACCGCAGTTAATAGAAATGCAGGGCTTTCCTTCCTTGTTCGCGTTCGAAGTATATTACCCCCAGGTAGTTCAAAAGCATTTTGAGATTCCCGGAAATTTTTCTCATTACCTGAACGGATATAACGATGATACCTACGTGCAGTTTTTAAAAGATATTATTGTCGGGAATCATAATGTTGAAAATGTAATATTGCTTGAAATAAAACCTCACGAACAAAAAACAAGAATTGATTTTTATTGCACACAGGACTATTTAAAAATTCCGATTGTATGCCTAACCGAACTTAAACAGGAAGGCAAAAAATTATTTTACGAAAAAGACGGAAAAAAGATTGAAGTAAATAGAATTTACAACCGTATCATTTTTGACGAGCTTATGCAAATAAAAAAAGATTTGGGAAATGTAGTTGATATTACCCAGCCTTTTGATGTGGAATGGATACCGCATCCAAACTGGTTTTACAGGATCAGCAAGTTCACTTTACCTTTTATAAAGAATCCTTATGTTCCAGAAACTTTTTTTCTTAATGAAGTAAAACAGTTACCTGGAGATCTTGAAAATTTTGTTTTGAAACCATTGTTCTCTTTTGCAGGGCAAGGTGTAATTATTGATGTAACAAAAAAAGATGTTGATGCTGTACAAGATCCTGAAAACTGGATATTACAGAGAAAGGTAAAATATGCTGAGGTTATTAAAACGCCTAATGTGTCCGCGAAAGCAGAGATAAGAATTTTTTATTTTTGGAAAGATGGAATGGAAAGACCCGTTGCAGTTTCTAACCTCGCAAGACTCAGTAAAGGAAAAATGATTGGCGTTAGATATAACATGGATAAAGATTGGGTTGGCGGCAGCGTTGCTTATTTCGAAAAGTAATTATTGCGTTTACTGTTGAAACTTATCTTTGTCATAACAAAATTCATATCTTTAATTATAAGTAAGTAATACGCTTGCTCAATTCCTCTTAAAAATTTTTTTTTGCCGGAAATAAAAAAATATAGTGAAGACGAACTTGTCTACCTGTTAAAAAACAAGGATCAATCTGCATTTGCATACCTCTACGATAATTACTCCGGTGCCTTGTTTGGAATAATTTCTAAAATGATTGAAAACAAAGAACAGGCAGAAGATGTTTTGCAGGAAGCATTCATAAAAATCTGGAATAATTTTTCAGCATACGATAGCGCTAAGGGTCGCCTGTTTACGTGGATGCTGAATATTACAAGAAACTTAACAATAGACACGATAAGAAGTAAGGATTATAAGAAGCAATCAAAAATCCGCAATTCAGAGAACAGCGTAGATAACATTAGTGACAATACCAACGCTGCCAGTTTTGATGCTCTTGGAGTACGAAAACATTTAACCCTTCTCAAAAACGATCAAAAGCAAATTATAGACCTGGCCTATTTTGAAGGTCTTACGCAAGATGAGATTTCAAAACAGCTGGCAATTCCGTTAGGAACGGTAAAGACAAAAATGAGAACGGCCATTTTAGAATTAAGAAAAGTGTTACAAAAATAAATTGAATAAAGAAGACATCATATCATCCGGTTTACTTGAGCTATATGCTTTGGGCCTCGCTTCTCCTGAAGAGAGAACGCAGGTGGAAGGATGGATAATTCAATATTCTGAAATTAAACAGGAACTTGATGCGATAGAAAATTCTTTGAAATCTTATGCGCAGGCACATGCCGTGGAGCCTTCTCACTCAGTAAGAGCAAATATACTTTATCAAATATCTGCGGGTGATACTAAAAACATCGGGCGTCATGAATTTGAAAATGGAGTTACTTCTGCAAAAGTTTATCGCATCCCTGCATTTTTCAAAATTGCCGCAGCAGCATTAATTCTTCTTTTAATAGGAAGTGTTATTTTAAATTATAATTATTACAACAAATATCAGTCTGCAAATAACGAATTGCAAACGGCCCAGGCAAAAATGGATCAGGAGCATACAGCCAACATGGCCATGAAGACAGATATAAATATAATGACCGATAAAAATGCATTGCCGGTTGTTTTAAAAGGAACGCCACAGGTGCCTGATGCACTTGCAAAAATATTCTGGATGAAAAATACAGGCGATGTGTATGTTGATCCTTCTAACCTGCCCGTAGTTCCTGCAGGAAAGCAATACCAGCTTTGGGCAATTATAGATGGCAAACCTATAGATGGCGGAATGATATCTACTGAAAAAGGAATTTACCATATTCAAAAAATGAAATCTTTCGGGCATGCTGATGCCTTTGCAATTACTTTAGAGCAAACCGGTGGCAGCCCTACTCCTAAGGGTGAGATGTTTGTAATTTCTAAAATCTAATTCTTTCATTATTCTTTTTTGTTGTCTTGGGCAAATATTGTAATTGTACAAAATTTTCGTTTATACTATACTGTTAGGTAATTTTTTTATCAAAAAAAATCCATTTATTTCATAACAACGTAGATGATGAAAAATAAATTACATAAAAAATGAAAAGGATTAAATTATTAGGATTACTTGTTCTTGCCGCTTTGGTATCTTCCACAACTTTTGCCCAAATGGACAAAATGGAAAAAACAAAAATGGTTGGCGGAGCAGAAATGTATCCTACAAAAAACATTATTGAAAACGCAGTAAATTCTAAAGACCACACAACATTAGTTGCCGCTGTAAAAGCAGCAGGGCTTGTTGAAACATTAGAAGGCAAAGGCCCTTTTACTGTTTTTGCACCAACTAATGAAGCATTTGACATGTTGCCAAAAGGAACTGTTGAAACTTTATTAAAGCCAGAAAACAAATCAATGCTTACCGGCATTTTAACCTATCATGTTGTTTCCGGAAAATTAAGTTCTGAAGATTTAATGAAAATGATAAAAGACGGAAAAGGCACAGCTGAATTAACTACAGTTGCAGGTGGTAAATTATGGGTTATGAAAAAAGACGGAAAGCTTTGGATTAAAGATGAAAAAGGTGGTGTTGCAGAAATTACGATCAAAGATGTAAATCAAAGTAACGGGGTAATACACGTAATTAATAAAGTATTGCTTCCAAAATAAATTGAACAAAAGCAAATCTTGATTTTAGGTGGCTTTAAT
>JBEPVC010000140.1:0-5986 GCA_041691235.1 Chitinophagaceae bacterium | reverse complement strand
GTAAGTGGTTACGATAAAACCGTAACCACTTTAACGAAGCAGATGGAAAGTGATGGCATGAATATTCATTACGAGGATAATGTTGAATTGCTTGATAAAAATGCACAGTTAATCGTTTACACACCGGCAGTTCCTAAAGATCATAAAGAGCTTAATTATTATTTGCATAATAATTACGAAGTAATAAAACGCAGTGCGTTGCTTGGTGAAATAACAAAATCATCATTTAGTATTTGCATTGCGGGTACACACGGCAAAACTACTATCAGCACAATGACTGCTCATATTCTTCGTCATTCAGGCTTTGGATGTAATGCTTTCCTGGGCGGTATTTCGGTTAACTATGATACAAACTTTTGGAGCAGCGCAAATAATGTTTCGGTGGTTGAAGCGGATGAATATGATCGCAGCTTTCTTCAATTGGCTCCCGATGTTGCCTTGATTTCAGCGATGGACGCTGACCATCTTGATATTTATGGAACAAAGGAAAATATGGAGAATGCCTTTGTGGAATTTTCTGAAAAGTTAAAGCCCGACGGTATTTTATTAACCAGCTATGGATTAGATAGTCATAAGTTTTCTGCAGCTAACCATATCCGTTATAGCTTGCAAAATGATATGGCCGACGCATACGCTGCTAACATTACAATGCACAATGGTAGCTACCAGTTTAATGTAATGACAAAAAGCTGGATGCTTGACAATGTAAAGTTGAATATGGGTGGCATGCACAATGTTGAAAATTCAGTTCCTGCTATAGTGATTGCTCATCATCTTAATATAGAATCGGTAAAAATAAAAGATGCCGTTGAAGCTTTCAAAGGAGTAAAAAGAAGATTCGAATATATTATTGGCCCGAAACAGGACAATGAGAGCAAAAACAAAAAAATAATTTTTATTGATGATTATGCTCATCACCCGCAGGAATTAAACGCGTTGATTTCGGGAGCAAAAAGTTTATTCAGCAAAAGAAAATGTACCATTATTTTTCAGCCGCATTTGTTTTCAAGAACAAAAGATTTTGCAAACGAATTTGCTGAAAGCCTTGACCGAGCTGATGAAATACTACTTCTTCCCATTTACCCGGCAAGAGAAAAACCAGTAGAGGGTGTTGCAAGTAGTTTGATCTTAACTAAGATGAAAAATAAAAATGCAACGGTAGTAACTAAAGAGGAGTTGATTACTTATTTGGAAAATAGTTATATAAAATCAGCAGCACATAATAGTGAAGGAGATTTATTAATCACAGCAGGAGCGGGCGATATTGATTTGCTTGTTCAGCCGATAAAAAGAATTTTATTGAAAAGCAGTTTGTAAAAGATGTTTAATATAAATAAATACATGTTTAAAAAAATTCTCTTAGCAATGATTTGGATAATCCTTTGCTCGGGAACTGTTGTATTATTAATTGCAGCTATTACCAAAAGAAATAATGAGCATTGCACAAAGGTTGACATACGTATAAGTGGCGTTCAAAATAATTTTTTTATAGATAAAAAAGATGTGATTTCTATTTTAGAAAATACGAATGGTGGAAAGCTTGAAAATAAACCCGTGCATAAAATAGATCTTGCTTTAATGGAAGCAGTATTGCAAAAAAGCAAGTGGATTAAAAATGCCGAATTGTTTTTTGACAACAATAACGTGCTTGAAGTAAAAATAACCGAGCGGGAACCTATAGCGAGAATTTTTACAACGTCAGGGTTATCTTTTTATATTGATAGTTCTCTTGCAAGATTACCATTGAGCGACAAATTTTCTCCGCGATTGCCTGTATTTACTGATTTCCCTACTGATGTAGTTGTCCTTACTAAAGAGGATAGCAGTCTTGTACAAGACATAAGAACACTTAGTGAGTTTATAGCAACCAATCCTTTTTGGATGGCACAGATTGACCAGGTTGACATTTCACCAAATCGTGAGTTTGATTTAATTCCAAAATTAGGAAACCAGGTTATTCATTTTGGAACTGCGGAAAGATGTGAAGAAAAATTTGGAAAGCTGCTTGCGTTTTACAAACAGGTTCTTTCAAAAATAGGCTGGAACCATTATTCAGCAATAAGTATGCAATTCAATAACCAGGTAGTAGGAGTAAGGAGAGGAGCTGAAGAAATTAAGATGGATTCCTTGAAGGCCGTTCAAATTATGAAGGACTTAATTGCGAATGCGCAAAAAAATGTAAACGATTCCACAAATGTTCAGTTAGAGCAGCCTGCCGATGATAACCCCAACATCAACACATCATCTGAAAAAGAAATTGTTCCTGATGAAAATAATATTAAAAATATAGATGAGAAAAAAGTGAGTGTTTCTGTAACCCCTATTCATGTTCCTGAAAAACCAATTTTTGACAACCATCCCCTGATTCCAAAGAAATCCTCGACCACACATCCATCATCTCTTGAAAAACCAGGTCCTACCCCTTTGAAAAAAATTATTAAACCGGTGATAACAAAGCCACCACAAAAAACAAACGAAAAACCAAAAGCAGTTATGCCACCGAAAACGGATTACTAAAATCATTTTCATTTTTCTAAAAAAGATGAAAGACAAAAAATAAAAATAAACACAGCAACACAGTCGTGCATTTTTATAAAACGCATGACAAAAAAAACAAAACAAAAAACATGAACAACGAACAACCCATTATCGTAGGTCTTGACATTGGCACTACAAAAATTGCAGCCATTGCAGGCAGGAAAAATGAATTCGGCAAGCTTGAAATTCTTGGCTTCGGGCGTGCGAATAGTAACGGTGTGCAACACGGAATGGTGTTAAACATCGATCAAACAATTAAAGCAATTCAAACTGCATTAGAAAATTGTTATGCAAGCAATCCTAATCTTCCAATCAGTGAAGTATATGTTGGCATTGCCGGCCATCATATTAAAAGCTTGCAAACACGAGGCGATATAGTTCGCCAGAATACCGACGAGGAGATCAAACAGTCGGAAATTGATCAGCTTGTAAATGATCAATACAAAACATATATTCCTGCAGGTGATCAAATAATTGACGTGATACCACAGGAGTTTACCGTTGATAATTTTCAAAATATTCCTGACCCGATCGGTTACAGTGGTGTAAAAGTTGGCGCTAACTTTCATATAATTACCGGCGATAAAAATGCAATAAGGAATATTAACCGGAGTGTGGAAAAAGCCGGATTGATAACAAAAGATTTGGTATTGCAACCACTTGCATCAGCAGCCGCAGTTATGTGCGATCATGATTTGGAAGCCGGTGTTGCAATTGTTGATATTGGTGGTGGCACAACAGATCTTGCAGTTTTTTATGAAGGCATTTTAAAACATACAGCTGTTATTCCTTTCGGTGGTGAAAATATTACCAACGATATTAAAACAGGCTTAGGTGTTTTAAAAACACAAGCTGAACAAATGAAAGTTCAGTTTGGAAGCGCATTATCTGATGAAGCAAAATCAAATGCTTTTATTACTATCCCGGGATTGCGCGGTATGGCGCCAAAAGAAATAAGTGTAAAAAATCTTGCCGGCATCATACAGGCACGCATGAGCGAAATAATGGATTTTGTTTCTTATCATTTAAAACAGGTTGGGCTTGATAACAGATTGCTGAATGGTGGCGTAATACTTACTGGTGGTGGTTCTCAGCTTAAGCATCTTATTCAGCTAACTGAATATGTTACCGGTTTGAATGCAAGAATCGGTTATCCAAATGAGCATCTTGCTTCGGGTCATATTGAAGAATTAGCGAAGCCAATGTATTCAACTTGTCTTGGCTTAATATTAAAAGGTTACAATGATTACGAAAATAAACGCAAGCAATTTGAGCTTGAGTATGCAAAAATCGCTATCCCCGCAGGGTTGCAACAACAAAATCTTGTTGAAGTTGAAGAAACGCTTGTAGGTACCAAACAGGTAAAAGTGAAATCGAGAAAAACATTAAAAGCGTTTATGGATTCATTTAAAAACGGACTGATAGAAATGTTTAAAGAAGAAGGAGATTCAGAATTATAAAAGACTACATTTCGTCTAATCGTTACAGTTAGTTGTAAATAAGTTATAAAGAAAAATAAAAATTCAACCATAAGAAATATTCTCTTTTCTTATCCTAAAAAAGAAACGGGAACAATTACTAACCATTAAATAAATATCCCTAACGGGAATAGGAGGTGCCTTACTATGATACATTTTGATTTGCCTAAAGAACAATCATCTATCCTTAAAGTGATAGGTGTAGGTGGTGGTGGCAGCAATGCAGTTAACCACATGTACAACCAAAATATTGAGGGTGTAAATTTCATTATCTGTAATACAGATGCCCAGGCCATTGCAACAAGCATGGTTCCAAATAAGGTGCAGCTTGGTCCGCATTTAACACAGGGGCTTGGAGCTGGCGCCAATCCTGCAATTGGCCGCGAAGCTACCGAAGAAAGTCTTGAAGAAATAAAACGCATCCTGGAAGTGAATACCAAGATGGCTTTTATTACAGCCGGGATGGGTGGCGGAACCGGAACCGGTGGTGCGCCAATCATTGCAAAAATTTGTAAAGATTTGGGTATTCTCACAGTAGGAATTGTTACAACACCATTTGCTTATGAGGGTAAAAAAAGAATTGCGCAGGCTGAAGAAGGCATTAGCAAATTAAAAGATCATGTAGATACACTTCTTGTTATAAGCAATGATAAAATGCGCCATCAATTTGGAAACCTTACCATGAAGGCTGCATTCAGTAAAGCGGATAACGTATTGGCAACAGCAGCAAAATGTATAACGGATGTTATCAATAGCACAGGCCAGATTAATGTTGACTTTGCGGATGTATGTACAGTTATGAGAAAAGGTGGAGTGGCTATTTTAGGAAGTGCAACCGCTGAAGGCGATAACCGTGCGCAGAAGGCGATAGAGCAGGCACTTAATTCACCATTGCTTAATGATAATGATATTCGTGGTGCAAAATGGATTTTAATAAATATAAATTCTGCCGAAGGCGAAAATGAATTTACGATGGATGAGGTGGAAACTATACAGAATCATTTGTTAAGCCAGGCCGGCGAAGACACGGATGTAATTTTAGGTTTGGGTTATGATAATGCACTGCAAACTAAAATTGGTATTACCTTAATTGCTACCGGCTTTGAGCACAAAGATCCATTTGATAAAAAGATAGAGCCAAAGACAGAAGAGAAGACAGATGAAAAAATTGTTATGGTATTGCGGCCTGAAGATAAAAAATACACACAGCCCGTTTTTAGTTTTGAAGAAAAAATCGAGCAGGAAAAATTTGTAAATGAAATGCCGGAGGAAGAACATATCATTGAACAAAAGGGTTTCAAAAGTATAAAAGAAGAAGATGTGTATGCCTCTGTTCAGCCGGAACTTGAAAAAGAAATGTCCCCGACAATCGTAGAAATACCTGTACCCATAAGCGTAAATTTACTAAGAGAAAAGGAGGAAATTACTGTTGATAAATCATCTGAAATAGTTATCCATTTCGAATTATCTTCGGAATCCAATCCAATAACTGCTGAAATAAATCAACACCCTCCCAAGGAAGAAAAGTCCTCGAACCAAAACAAGCAAACAAACTCAAAAAATAAAGATGCTAGCACCGTCCCAACGTCAGGCGGTTACCTGGCGAAGCCTTCACAAATTTATGCGGAGGACAAGCCAAAAGCAGAATCCAAGATTGTCGGAGAACCTGCCCCGCTGATAATTTCAAAACAGGAAGACGATCCTGCGGTTGAGATGCAGCTGGTGGTAAAAGATTCCAAACAAGCGGCGGAGGAAAAGGAGGAAAAGAAAGTACACCAAACAATGCCCATCATGATGCCATCTGTTGAGGAACTGCCAATGGTAGACGAATCAGATGATCTAAAGCGCCGGGCTATGGAGCGTATTGCGAAATTGAGGAATTTATCTTTCAATGTTAACGCTACGGATCCTAACAATGAGTTTGAGTCTGTTCCTGCTTATCTCCGCCGCAATATGGAATTGCACAATTC
>JBEPVC010000139.1:0-6001 GCA_041691235.1 Chitinophagaceae bacterium | reverse complement strand
TCATCCACAAGTCCTTCATTTGTTCCAAACACTCCGAGCAGCTGATCAATTTTATCGTAATAAGGTTTTATATCATCATAGCTTATAGGCCAATCATCACCCAAACCATCAATGCTTTTGCGTTTAAAATCTTTCGGACCAAAACGAAGTGAAATTCTTCCCCAGTGATTGGTACGTCCGCCTAACATACGAGCACGCCACCATTCCCACTTTGTGCCTTCTGCCTGTGTGTAAGGCTCACCATCAATTTCCCAGCCCCAATAACAACCGTCAAAATCGCCGAAAGGCCTAAACTTAGTGCTGGCACCTCTTCTGGGCGACTCCCATGGATTTTTTAACTGGTTAGAATCTTTTGCAGGATCATACATAGGGCCTGCTTCTATGAGGCAAACTTTTAAGCCTGCGTTGGCTAAAACATAAGCTGCCATTCCACCTCCGGCACCTGAGCCAACAATAATTGCATCATAAGTCTTAGGTTGGATCTTAATCTGGAAATTTCCCATATCAATTGAAATTACTTAGAGGTATTTTTATTAAAAAGATTTTATGAATGTAAAACATCTGTAGTAAACGAAATCAAATTTTTTATAACAAAATGAAGGTATGAATTATTGGGTTTTTTTTTATTAAAATATAAGATGTTTTTATTTTGTTGATAAAAATTAATAAGATAAAAATTTCTTTAACCAAAACCAGGTTAATTTTTTAATCTCGAATAAATAACTGTATCACGAAAAGTTCCTTCAAAAAAGAAATCTTCTTTAAAGTAAGCCTCTTTTATAAAGCCGGTAGATTCTAAAATTTTTGCTGAAGCTTCATTGTCGGGATTAATATCTGCTTCAATGCTGTGGAGCTTCATTTCATCAAAGCCAAAATCGATTACCCGTAAAAGAGCTTCTTTCATAATTCCCATTTTCCAAAATTTCGGATTGAGCATATAACCAATTTCGGCGCGGTAATTTTGTTTTATCAATCGCCAAAAACCAATGTAGCCAATTAGTTTGGTTGGTTGTTCTTTCAGAGCAATTGCCCACATAATACCATTGTTTGTATCAACTGTTTCGTTCATTGTGTTTATTAATGCCTGTGCTTCTTCAATACCTGAAGCTCTTTTTCTGTCAACATATTTCATCACTTCTTCATTTGAGCGAAGCATTAAAATTTCACCTGCATCGTCAATGCTTATTCTTCGCAATAAAAGCCGTTGTGTTATTATTTCAGGAAAAACAGAGAAGTCCAGTTCAAGCATTTTTGTTATTATTGATACTGTAAATAAAAGAAAATTTATTTTACCCGGTATTAATTAAACTAAAGTATTCACTATAAAAAATGTCAGACGACGAAAAAATTATTTTTAAAAAGACATTGCAAAAAAAATGTATTGCAATTATTGAGGAACGAATTGCTGAATTCAACAAAGCAATGTCGAACGCGCAGGATGCAGCAAACAATGAAGAGAAAAGCAGCGCAGGAGATAAGTATGAAACATCGCGTGCTATGAACCAGCTTGACAAAGACATGTATGCAAAACAGCTTTTCGCGAATAAATCTGAACTGGCTGCATTGATGTTAATTGACTGCAATAAAATTTATTTGTCTGCGCAGGCAGGCTGCTTTATACAATGCGAAAATTATTCATTCTTTATTGCTGCAGGCCTTGGAAAAATAACTTATGAAAAGAAAAATATTTTTTTGCTTTCACCAAATGCGCCACTTGCAAAAATGTTATTGAAAAAGAAAATCGGTGATTTTATTTCTTTTAACAACGAGGAAATAAAAATTATAAATATTTTTTAGGACAAACATAAAATGCCGCAATAATTTATCGCGGCATTCATGTTTGTTGAATTTTTGAAGCTTATTTTACCGTATCGGTTGCTGCGGGCTGGGTTTCATTTTGCTTTTTCCATTGTGCAAGATTTCCCAGCTTTCCATCTGCTGTAACGTAATCGCCTTCTTTTAATGTAACAGTTGTTCCATCGGTTTTTTTCACTGTTCCGTCGGGTGTAACTATGGTACCATCATTCAATGTTACATTTTCGGTTAATGGTGCAGCCTGCCCGTTTTTCGTTACGAGCAATTTACCGTCTTTCATAATAACGCCATCGTGGCTCTGCATCTTCTGATGCATTTCAGTTTTGTTCATGCTTGTACTTGAATCTGTACTTGAGCTTTGAGCAAATGCACCCGCTGTAAGGATGAATGCAAAAGCTGATAAGAATACTTTTTTCATAAATTTCATTTTGTAGTTAAGAAATTTGCTGTCAATATTTTTTGATCAACAGAATACATGTATTGGCTAAAACCGTACCAACCTTGCGTTAGAAAATTGTTAAGGCTTTTATTAACTATTAATCTGTGCAAAAAAAAAGTTATGAATTCTTTTTTAGAATTTTTGAAGAAAGCTTTTGAGGAAGTTTTTTAAGTTTCTTTTCATCTCCCAGCAAAAGTCCCCATGGTTGCAGGTTTTCGATTCTGTCGAAAATTATTTTTGCAATGGCAATAACCGGTACAGATAAAAACATTCCGGGAATACCCCATATCATTTCGCCAAGCACTACACCCAACAGCGTTACGAAAGCATTTATTCTTACTTTGGAGCCAACAATTAACGGTAACAAAATGTTGCTATCGATGAGATGCATAGAAAAAACAGTGATGACAACCAGTAATACTTTGGTGGCGATAGCGGTTGTAGCAAATGTGATAATAACATTCAACAACAACGCAGTAAATATTCCAATGTATGGAATAATATTAAATAACGCAGTGATAAGGCCAAGCAATATCGCATATTTAATTCCAAGGATTAAAAAAACCGTACAACATACCAAAGCAACCGTGCTCATTTCAAGAAGAAGGCCAAGTATATATCTCCTGATAATGAATTGTACTCTTGCAACTACATCATAAACGATGTCAGAATTTTTTTCCTTAAATACATCTACAAGAAATTTAAGCAACATTCTCCTGTAGAATAAAAAGAAAAATGTATCGAATATTATAAAAACAATAAACAAAAAAACAGACGATAAAGAAATTACGGTTGCACCAATTACCGCAGTAGTTTGATTTTGAATTTTTGACGTGGCTGAATTTATATAATCCATTTGCTTTTCAATATCCACATTAAATTTTGTAGAAACCCATTGCTGCAGGTTGTGAAATGATTGGGTGATCTGCTCTTTCAGCATTGGCCAGTTTTGTGTAAGGCTTGAAACCTGCGTGGCTACAAGAAATAAAACACCTGCTACACACAAAACCAAAAACAGTACCGCCATTGCACACGCCGCACTTCTGTGAAACTTTAATTTTCTTTCAAAATAATTTGCAATGGGCAGCAGCAGAATAGAAAATAATAATCCGAAGAGGAGCGGGCATAAAACTTCTTTTCCTAAAATGCACAAATAGCCGAGGGCAATTATGGCAATAAGCACCATCGCCAGTTTAAAATAAAAAGGTTGGCCATTTGCTTTTGGAAAACTCATTGGAGATTTTTTATAACAGATAGATTATACTGTAAAGGAAATAAATATTTAAAGGATTCAGAGAAATGTTTTTTTAATCCCGGCTCCATGGAATTTCAAAAAATCATTTTCAGTATATTAATCTCTTAATTTGAAATGAGAATCAAATAACTTCATAAAAAATTTTGATGGCAAAAATTAATTGGGGAATAATAGGTTGCGGTGACGTTACTGAAGTAAAAAGCGGGCCTGCTTTCAATAAAGTAAAAAACTCTTCTCTGGTTGCGGTAATGCGAAGAAATGCAGGAAAGGCAAAAGATTATGCACAACGCCACAATGTTTCCAAGTGGTATAGTGATGCTGATCAATTAATAAATGATCCTGACGTAAATGCGATATATATTGCCACGCCACCTGCATCACATGAAATGTATGCTATTGCTGCAATAAACGCGGGCAAGCCCGTATATGTTGAAAAGCCGATGACCACAAATTATGCTTCTGCACAAAAGATGATGAATGCTGCAAAAGAGGCAAATATAAAAATGTGTGTAGCGCATTACAGGCGTGCGCAGCCATATTTTAAAAAGATAAAACAGCTCATTAATGAAAAAGCTATCGGTGAAATAAGATTCGCAAATCTTACTTTTTATAAAAAGCTTTTTACGGAAGAGGATCTGAAAGCGCCGGGTAACGCATGGCGCGTAGACGCAGAAATTGCAGGTGGCGGATTATTCCATGACCTTGGTACACACCAGCTTGATTTGATGTATTTCTTTTTCGGTGGTTTTAGCAAAGTCTCCGGCATGGTTTTGAATCAATCAAAATTATACGATACTCCTGATTTTGTAACCGGAAATATTGTATTCAATAATGGCGTTGCCTTTAATGGTGTTTGGTCTTTTAATGTTGGTGAGCATAGTGAAAAAGATTGCTGTGAAATTATAGGATCGCATGGCAAAATAATTTTTAGTGTTTTTGGAAAACAAAATATAACCCTGGAAAGAAATGGCAAAACAGAGATCATTTCTTTTGAACCCTTGCAACACGTACAACAACCAATGATTGAAAAAGTAGTTGAATATTTTTTAGATGAAGGCCCTAATCCTTCAAGCGCTGAAGATGGAGCCTTTGTAATGCAGATGATAGATCAGATTACACGAAGCTGATATTTTGCCTTCGGGTTTATTTTTCTCCATAAATTACCAGTGCGCTTGCTTCCGGGTTAACAGGATTGTCGCCAAATTTTTTATGCAACAATTCATACACTTCAGATTTTATTTTTGCTTTCATTGCATCGTCTGCTTTACTAAGGGCTGCAACAATTGGCGCACCCACATCATTATGAACTTCCCAGAAAACATCTGCTGTACCCGTATTTAAAAAACCGGTTATTTCTTTTTGTGAAACATTTTTAAATCCTGCTTCGGTAAACAAATTTGTCATGAAGCCTTTGGCTGCACAGCGAAACATTCCTGGAGCGCCGTCGGGTGCAGGAGGTATCTGCATATTTCTATTGATGGTTCCCATTATAGATGTAATCCAAAAATTTTTTTCAGGAACATCCCAAATAGAAGTTGCTATTCTGCCACCGGGTTTTAGCACGCGCCGCATTTCCTGCGCTGCCTTCAGCATGTCAGGGAAAAACATAAATCCCATGCGGCAGCTAACCACATCAAAAGTGTTATCACCAAAAGGAAGCCCACTTACATCGCAAACTATAGTTGAAAAGTTTTTTATTCCCTGCGCTTTTGCTTTTTCATCTGCAACCTTAAGCATCTCCTCAGAAAGATCAATGCTAACTACTTTGCCACTATCAAGTATAGACGCAATTGCAAGGCCGGGCTCGCCTGTACCTGAAGCTACGTCCAGCACCACATCGCTGCCGGATGGATGCAGCTCACGAATTATTTCATCACCCATCGGCTTTAAGAAGTCCATCATAAATACATCCCACTTTTTCCAGCCAGGAGAAAATTTATTCCATACTTCTTTTTGCTTATCCCGGATTTGTTCCAAATGTAATTCCATGGTATTTTTATTTATGGCTTTTTAAGAGAGATTTAAGGTAAGCGATTTTTTTAGGTTTTGGTTGAAACGTTCCGATAACAATTTTTTTGATAGCTTACATTTGAAAAGCAGTATTTCTGAACGAACTAAAATGAAAAACAATAAAAACTAATAGCCATGTACGATCTTCCTTATTATAAAGAAAAAAATGACGAAGTACTTAAACAATTTATAGACGAGCATCCTTTTGCTTTTTTATCTGGCTGCGATACAGAAAATAAGCCTGTTGCAACTCAGGTACCTGTATTTATTGAACAGGAAAATGGCAAACAAATATTGAGAGGGCATATAATGAAAAATACCGATCACCATAAAGCATTTTTATATAATCCAAATGTACTTGCCGTTTTCACGGGACATCATACCTATGTAAGCGCCACCTGGTATAGCAATCCGCACCAGGCTTCTACATGGAACTATATGTCAGTACATGTTAAAGGCATCATCAGGTTTTTGGATGATGC
>JBEPVC010000138.1:0-6003 GCA_041691235.1 Chitinophagaceae bacterium | reverse complement strand
AAAAACTTTTTGCCATTCTCATCATTGCATTCGTTTTTAACATAAATGCACAAGCCCAATACGAAACTGTACAGGAAGGGGAATATGGAATTACCGGCGGGGTTGCTCACTATTTTGGCGATCTCAACAACAGAGCCGATCTTAACAGGCCAAAAATTGCTTTGGGCGCATTTTTTAGAAAACAGTTTGGCAACTACACGGCACTGCGTATTACTGCGCATTATGCACAGCTTGGTTATAGCGATAAATACAGTCAAAATGATTATCAACGCAGAAGAAATCTAAGCTTCAACACAAACATTTTTGAGCTCGCGTTAAGAGGCGATTTTAATTTTTTCAGATTTAATCCGACAGATCCAGATCACGCATTTACTCCGTATGCAACGATAGGAGTCGGCGTTTTTAGTTACGATCCTTACGCGTATTACAATGGCGAGAAAATTTATTTGCGTCCTTTGAATACAGAAGGTGAAACTTTTTACCAGGGAAGAAAAGCGTATGGCACTATGGCTATCTGTGTGCCTATTGGATTTGGAATAAAATATGCTGTAACGGATAAGGTAAATGTTTCTTTCGAAATTTCTCACAGGTTTACAACTACTGATTATTTGGATGATGTAAGCAAAACTTATATTGGTATTGATAAATTTGCTGCTGCTAATCAGCAAGCTGTTGCTGCTATTTTGCAGGATAGATCTTTTGAAACCGGTACTCCTATTGGCGTTGAAGGTCGTCAGCGGGGATTTAGCAAACAAAAAGATCAGTATGCAATGGCTGAAGTTGGCATATCATTCAATATCATGTCATATCGATGCCCTTCTGCACGTTAAATTTTTTTCAGAAAAATATTTTATTTCTTTTTCACATTCAGTGCATCTGCCGTCCAGGCACTCATGATTTAATTGCCTTTCGAAAAGTTTAAAAAAATCCACACAGGTAAATCAAGGTAACGATGGATTTACAAATAATTGTTTTATAGTATTTCATTACTTTTGCAACCCCGAAGCCAGGACGTTATCATGCCTGGACCTGGCATTATAAAACATGAATTTTAAAGAAGAAATAAATTCTGAAAAGCTGCCTCGCCATATAGCTATAATTATGGACGGCAATGGACGCTGGGCAAAAGAAAGAGGTGAAGACAGGTTATTTGGACATTATAATGGCGTAGAAAGCGTGCGAAATATAGTAGAAGGATGTGCAGAATTGGGAATCGAATATCTTACTCTTTACGCTTTTAGCACAGAAAATTGGGACAGGCCGCGAGATGAGGTAACCGGCTTAATGGAGTTATTGGTGCAAACCATAAGGCAAGAGGTAACCACTTTAAACAAAAATAACATCCGGCTGCTCGTTATCGGTAATATTGAAATGTTGCCCCCATCTGCACGAAAAGAACTTGACGAAGCTTGCAATGATACGAAACTTAACACAGGCCTCAATCTTATAATGGCATTGAGCTACAGCAGCCGTTGGGAAATTATAGATGCAGTAAAAAAAATTGCTGCCGAAGTGATGGCCGGAAAAATTACACCGCAAGAAATCAACAGTAAAGTTTTTGAAAACCATTTATGCACTTCAAACTTTCCGGATCCGGAACTTATGATTCGCACCAGTGGTGAATACAGGATAAGTAATTTTTTATTATACCAGCTTGCATACAGCGAATTGTATTTTACTGATACACTTTGGCCCGATTTCAGAAAAGAAAATTTGTACAAAGCTTTACTCGACTATCAAAATCGTGAAAGGAGGTTTGGCAAAACAAGTGAACAGGTATAACAAAATTTCAATCCATAATTTTAGTTATTCATTGCAATCATTCTACGCATTACCAGGCATGGGTGATTTAACAAATACTTTTAAATATTGCCTTTATCTTGCCGCCTTATAAAAAAATTGATTTGATGCACAAAATCTACAAGATTTTATTCTTCGTAGTTATCGCGCTTACTACCAAAATTATCGCTTCTGCACAGGTTGTTACTGATTCAGTACAAGTCTCGGAAAAAACCGATTCCATTCCGCCTGCAGTAAAAAACGATTCGATACCTTCTTCGGTTAACGTAGAGCTTGAAAATATTTACAATGCCAAATCACCTAAAGAATATATAATTTCTGATATTAAAGTAACAGGAACCAAATCGTTTGATCCAAACTTAATTATTTCAATTTCAGCCTTGGCTGTCGGTGATAAAGTAATGATTCCCGGAGGTGATAATTTCTCCAAAGCAATTTCAAATTTATGGAAACAAAATCTTGTTTCTGATGTGCAAATTTATTTTACAAACCTTGTAGGCAATAAACTATCTGTTGAGATAAATATTACTGACAGGCCAACACTTGCAAATTTTAAGTTTAAAGGTATTGGCAAAAGCGAAGCAGATGATATCACAACTAAACTGGGCCTTACTAAAGGCAGGGTTACCCGGGTTACCGAAAATCTAAAAAGCTCTTCCGCAAACATTATTAAGAAATTTTATGTGGATAAGGGATTCAGAAATGTGGATGTAAGAGTTAATGAAACAGAGGCTTCGTCTCCAAATTCAGTAAACATCGTTTTTGTTATTAACAAGAACGGAAAGGTGAAAATAAACCAAATCTATTTTGCCGGTAACGAATCAGTAGGTGATCTTAAGTTGAAGAAACAAATGAAAGGCACAAAAGAAAAAAGCAGGTTTACTCTTTTCCCTTCTTTAGGCCAAAATGTATTTGATTCAACTAAAAGTAACAGGCTTTCTTTTAATGAGTATCTGCGTACTAACGGTTATCTTATTCCTTCTAAAACAAAAGAGCTGCTTGATCCTTATTTCAAATTTTCTCTTAACTCGGCTAAGTTTAACGAAAAGAAATACAACGAAGACAAACTTCATATTTTAGACTACTATAACTCGTTAGGCTTTCGTGATGCGGTAATTGTAGACGATACAACCTATAACGATAAAGGAAATATTGACGTAGCTATAAAGCTTAATGAAGGACATCAATATCATTTTGGCAACATAACCTGGAAAGGCAATACCAAATATTCTGATTCGTTGCTCAGCCTTTTTCTTGGTATAAAAAAAGGAGACATTTATAATGCCGAGACACTAAATAAAAAATTAGGAAAAATACCTTCCGCTGAAGGGGGGGACATTAGTAGCTTATATGAAGACGATGGTTATTTATTTTTTAGAATTGACCCGGTTGAAACAGCAGTCTACAACGATACCATCGATCATGAAATACGCATAGTTGAAGGCCCGCAAGCGACCATAGGCAAAGTTGATATTACCGGTAACGATAAGACCAAGGATTACGTTATTCGTCGTGAATTACGAACCATTCCAGGTGAAAAATTTAGTCGTCAAGATATCATAAGAACACAACGCGAACTCTCACAGTTAGGCTATTTCAATCCGGAAAAGATAAACCCAGGAATCGTTCCTAACGTTGACAACGGAACTGTGGATATAAACTGGGGACTCGAAGAAAAATCATCTGATCAATTGGAGTTGTCTGCAGGTTTTGGAGGAGGCATAGGCTTAACCGGAACTTTGGGTGTCACGTTTAATAATTTTTCTATTTTCAATATTTTCAATAAAAAAGCCTGGCAGCCTTTGCCAAGCGGCGATGGCCAAAAGTTAAGTCTTAGGGCCCAGAGCAATGGTAAACAATTCAGGTCTTACAATTTTTCTTTTACTGAACCATGGCTTGGTGGTAAAAAAAGAAATTCGTTTACGATAAGTTATTACGATACAAAATATGCCAATGCATACAACCCTTCAGGATTTTATGATCGCACTTATGCAGATTCGAGTTTTATTAAAACAACGGGCTTCAGTGTATCGCTTGGTAAGCAACTAAAATGGCCAGACGATTACTTTTCGCTCATTTACCAATTTAATTACGAGCAATATAAATTAAGAAACTATAATATTTTCCCCGGATTAACGAACGGAATTTCAAATAATATAAGTATTAAAATAACACTTGCCCGCAATTCTGCAGGTCCTAATCCTATTTTCCCAACAAGTGGTTCCAATTTTATTTTGAGCACACAATTAACTCCGCCCTATTCTTTTTTTAGAAGTGCTGATTATTATAAAAACCAGCTTCAGGCTGACCAATATAAATTGGTGGAATTTCATAAGGAGCGCTTTACGGCTGAATGGTACGTGCCTATCGGGCAAGGACGTGGCCCTGATAAAAACAAACAGTTTATTTTAAAAGCAGCAGCCAAATACGGTTTCCTGGGCCGGTATGATAATAAAACCATTACATCGCCTTTTGAGCGCTTTCAATTGGGCGATGCAGGCTTAAGCAATAACTACGGACTATTAGGTTATGATATCATCTCTCATCGCGGATATCCTGTTTATGATAATTCAGATCCTAAAATAAATCCGGATATAAACAGTGCCAGTAACTTTTTTACTATTTTTAATAAATATACCCTTGAGCTAAGGTATCCATTCAGCACGAGTGCGAGCAGTACTATTTATGGAGAAGCATTCTACGAAGCTGCTAACGGATGGTATAGTTTTAAAGACTATAATCCGTTTAAGTTGCGTAGGTCTGTAGGTGTTGGTATGCGTTTCTTCCTACCAATGTTTGGCCTATTGGGCTTCGACTATGGTATTGGGTTAGACAGAATAAACTCTACTACAGGGTTAAAAGGAGCAGGTAAGTTTACCTTTATGCTTGGCCAGGAACCTGAATAAACGTCCAAAAAATATTGATATATGAAAAAAGTATTTGTTATTTCATTATTATGCCTTGCATTTTCAACATGCACTTATGCCCAGAGATATGCAGTAATTGATTCTAAATATATACTTGAAAAACTTCCTGAGTATAAAGCCGCTCAGCAAAAGCTTGATGATTTTAGCGCTCAATGGCAGCAGGAGATTGACAGGAAATCAGCTGCACTTGATAAAATGTATAAAGATTATGACGCTGAGCAGGTGATGCTAAGCGATGAGCTTAAGAAAAAAAGGGAAGATGAATTATTTAACAACGATAAAGAACTCAAAGATCTTCAAAGAAAAAGATTTGGGTATGAAGGCGATATATTTAAAAAACGCCAGGAACTTATAAAACCAATACAGGATAGGGTTTACAATGCTGTGCAAAAACTTGCCGCTGAAAAATTATATGATTTTATTTTAGACAAAAGTGAAGGAATTACTGTTATCTTTGCCGACCCAAAACTTGACAAGAGCGATGATGTGCTGAAGGAACTGGGTGTTAAATAAATGCGAAAGCAGAAGGCCCATGCAGCCTTAACTATAATTTTAAATACTTAATTAAAAACAAATCTTAAAAACAAAAATGAAAAAGTTCGTTACACTCGCTTTAATTTCCGTTGGTTTATTTGGATTTTCCAATATTGCAAATGCTCAAAAAATTGGGTATATAAGCGCTGATGAAATCATACAACTAATGCCGGAAGCCGCAACTGTACAAAGTCAGCTTGATGAATACCAACAATCACTTTATAAAAATGCACAAGATCAAAAAACAGCTTTTGATGACGCGGTTCAAAAATTTTATAAAGATTCATCTGCAATGAGCCCGAGCTTAAAAGAAGTAAAAAGAACTGATCTTCAAAAGCAAGTACAGGATATGAGTGGTATGGATCAAAAAATTCAAAATCAGTTTGAACAAAAGAGACAGGAGCTTTCTTTGCCTATTCAAAAGAAATTACAAGCTGCCATTGAAGATGTGGCTAAAGAAAACGGATATACTTTTGTACTGCCAAGAGAAGCTTTAATTTATATGCCCCCAACAAGTGATATTGGACCGTTAGTAAGAAAGAAGCTTGGTTTAAAAGAACCTGCTACAACACCAACTACACCCAAGACAAAATAATTCTAAAAATATTATTTTTTTCAGGCCATCCTCTTAAATCGGGGTGGCTTCTTTATTTTTGAAAGATGAGTTCATCCCCAATTGGCGTTTTCGATTCCGGTTACGGTGGTCTAACCGTTTTGAAAGAAATCATAAAACAACTACCCC
>JBEPVC010000137.1:0-6075 GCA_041691235.1 Chitinophagaceae bacterium | reverse complement strand
ACTGATAATACAGAGATTGTAAAAAATGAATTTAAATTTCTAAAATCATTGTTTGATAAGTATTCGAAATTATCAATTATCAATTGCCAATTATCAATTATAAGCATGGGCATGAGCGCAGATTATGAAATGGCTATTGAAGAAGGAAGCAACATGGTTCGCATTGGCAGTTTGCTTTTTGGAAAAAGATAAAAGGCTTTTTAACATTTATGATAACATATATTTTTATCAATTGGTTAAATTTGATACAAAATAAAAATTCATTGTGAGCAATACAGCAATCAATCATTCATTTGAAGCAGAAAAAAACAGGAAGGCACTTTTCTATACAACCTGCATTGTCGGCCTTTTTCTCATCGTTGCTATATTTTATACATGGCCTTTGCTGATTCCGCCAATACCTCCTGTACAGGATTTAATTGATGTTAATCTCGGTAATGAAGCAGAAGGAATGGGAACCGTGCAACCGTTAGTAAAAGGCGAGAGAGCGCCGGATAATCAGAGTAATGAATCGCATGAGAAATCGCACAAGGCTGTTGAAACGCCATCAAGAAATGTACAGGCAGATGAAGATAATAATAAAGAAGCAGCTCCTGTAGTAAAATCAGAAAAGCCTAAAGATGACGCAAAAGATATTAATAAAAACAGCGTTACTAAAGTTGCAAAAAATATAAATCCGTCACCCGTAGTAAATCCAACACCTCCGCCCAAAAAGCCAAAGCTTCCTTTGTATAAAGGTGGAAATGGCACTGGTGGTAATGGAGCTGCAGAAGATAATGGGTATAGAAACCAGGGTTATAAACCAGGTAATGGTGATGCAGGAAGTCCGGATGGTAAAGCCGATTCTTACGGAAATAATCCCGGTGGACGAAGCGGCATAAGTGTAGTTCGGGGATTATCAGGCCGGAAGATTATTCACTTTCCAAACATGACCGATGACTTTAATGAAGATGCAAAAGTTTATGTTGATATAAAAGTAGATGCCAGCGGAAAAGTAACTGATGCAGGAATTGCCCGCGGTACTACAACTTCCAATAGTTCTCTTAGAAGCATTGCTATTGATAAAGCAAAGCAATTAAAATTTCCTCCAAGTCAGGCTGATGTAGAAAGCGGTACGATTCTTTTTGTTTTCGTTTTGAAAAGCTAAAGGAAAGTCGAATATATGATACTAATTATTCAATTATTCCATTAGCAATTATATTTGCTCCTGATGACTTACGAGCAAACATTACACTATCTCTATAACAAGCTTCCGATGTTCAGCCGCACAGGCGCAAAAGCTTATAAAGCAGATTTAAAAAACACATTAGCTCTTTGCAATCATCTCGGCGATCCTCAAAATAAACTAAAAACAATTCACGTAGCAGGTACTAACGGTAAAGGCTCCACGAGCCATATGCTTGCAGCAATCTTTCAACAGAATGGATACAAAACAGGGTTGTACACTTCACCACATTTAAAAGATTTCAGGGAAAGAATAAAGATTAATGGTGAAATGATAACCAAAAAATTCGTAGCTGATTTTATTGAGAAGATTAAATCATTTTCAGAAGAAATAGAACCATCATTTTTTGAACTGACTTTTGTAATGGCACTTGAATATTTTGCAAAAAGCAACATAGATATCGCTATTATTGAAACCGGCCTTGGTGGCAGGCTTGACAGTACTAATGTAATTACACCTGAACTTTCTGTTATAACAAATATTGGTTTTGATCATACAGATATTCTTGGGAATACTTTAGAAAAAATTGCATTTGAAAAAGCAGGAATCATCAAACCAAATATCCCCGTCGTAATTGGTGAAACAACATCGGAAACAAAAAAAGTTTTCCTTGATAAAGCAAAAGAAATGAAGGCACCAATATTTTTTGCTGAAAAAAAATTTACAATAGTTTCAGTCAATTCAGTGGATGAAACTTTACAAATAGAATTGCTGAATAATAATACTGGGACAAAACTTAAATACAACCTCGACCTTACAGGATTGTACCAGCAAAAAAATTTACAAACAGTTTTAACTGCAGTTGATATTTTGAAAAATAAATTTTCCTTGAAAGAAGAAAATATTGCCAGGGCATTAAGGAATATAAAAAATCTTACAGGCTTGTATGGAAGATGGGAAGTAATTCATAAAAATCCTATGATTGTATTAGACGTTGCACATAATGTTGACGGCATGCAACAACTCGTCAATCAAATTAATTCAATCAAATACAATAAGGTTCATATAATTTTTGGAATGGTAAAAGATAAAGAGATTGAAAAAGTTTTAGCTATTCTTCCGCAACAAGCGCAATATTATTTCACCGAAGCACAAACTCCACGTGCATTACCGGCAACTGAGTTACTGGAAAGAGCGCTTAATTTTTCATTAACCGGAAATGCTTTTACAAGCGTGAACGACGCAATGCAAGCCGCTATAGCAGCATCTTCTAAAGATGATTTAATAATTGTATGCGGAAGTGTTTTTGTTGTTGGCGAAGTTGAATTATCCATAGTTTATAATCAACGGTCATTCGTTAACACGAAATGATGCAATACCACCAGATTATATAATAATTATATTTCACCTAATTTTTTCAGCGCATAAAAAACGCAGTTGGCATGAAGTGATTGAAGAATTTTATTTTCAAGAAAAAGATTTTTTAATTCTTTTAAAGAAATAGTAATTACTTCAATCTCTTCATTATGATCAAGATTTTGCACCCCGGTTTTTTTTCCACCTCGTGCTAAAAACAAATAAGTAAAATTATTGAGTACACCAGGGTTTGCGGCAATTTTTCCAACCTTTTCCACAGAAGAAAATTCATAACCTGTTTCTTCCATCAGTTCCCTTGCCATCGCGGTTTCAGGCAGTTCATTTTGATCAATAAATCCGCCGGGCAATTCCAGTAAAACATCATCCACAGGATGCCGGTATTGCTTAATCATTATTACATCTCCTCCCTCTGTAAGCGCAAGAGCACATGCAGTAGTTGGCAATTCTACTACAAAATATTCTTCTATAATTTTTCCGCCAGGGGCTTCACATTTGTCAACGCGTGCAGTAAAATATTTGTGCCGGCTTATATATTTTGAAGATAAAGTTTTCCATTTCATATCATTTCCAATTCATTCGTTCGCGAAGCTTTGTAATGTGCGCAGTGTGATGAAGGCCATGCCACGAATAAGTTTTCAGCAAATTCCAAAGAGGAATTTTTTTCTTTTGCTCAGGATGAAATACGGTGCGATTCCATTCTTCCTCACTCATGCTATGCATTAGTGTGTACCATCTTTCATGCAGCGCATGCAATAATGTTAGAGAAATGTTGATGGGCAAAATTTTTGTATCAGGCAGCTCAGCCCATAAAGCTTCTTCATAAGGTTTTATCACAGGATTCTCTTCAGTTAACCCAAGCTTAAAACGAATGTATGCATTCATATGACTGTCGGCGATGTGATGAACCAATTGATGAATAGTCCATCCTCCGGGGCGATAGGGCGTGTTTAGTTGATGTGCGTCAAGATTTAGCACAGATCTTTCAAGCATGGCAGGAAGCATCTTAATATCGTTAAGCATTTCCTGTTTTGATGCATCATTATATGGTTTATTAAAAACCTCGCGCTGGTCTTGTTTCCCAATCGGGTATTTTAAATCGACTTCATTTTCCATAAAAAATTTTTACTTGTTATGAACAATATCCAAAAGCTCAATCTCAAAAATTAACGCAGATCCGCCCGGAATAGCACCAGCACCCCTGTCCCCATAACCAAGATTTGACGGAATGTATAATTTCCATTTGCTTCCTACCGGCATTAATTGCAGCGCTTCGACCCAACCACGAATTACACTGCCGACAGGAATAGTTAATGGCTCTCCCCTTTTGTAAGAATTGTCAAACTCTTTCCCATCAATTAAAGTTCCTTTATAATTGGCTTTAACCGTGTCGGTTGCTGCGGGTACAGGGCCTGTGCCTGTTGTAATTATTTCATATTGCAATCCGCTGGGAAGTGTTATCACTCCTGGTTTCTTTTTGTTCTCTTCTAAGAATTTTTGGCCTGCTTCTTTTTGAGCGCTTGCTTTTTTAATCATAAATTCCTGTAGTTTGGTTTGTATAGTCATATTACATGCTTCTTCCGGAATAATCAAAGTTTTATTATTGTAAACATCATTGTAAGCTTTCTTAATCATTTCGGGATTTATATTTTCTATCCCTTGTGTTTTGTAATATTCCGCAGTTTGAATACCCATTGAATAACTAAGGCTATCTGTTGGAGACATTAGTGTTTTGATAGAAGCCTTTGTTGTACCGGGCTTCACCGCAGGTTTTTTTGTTTGTGCATACGATACCGATATTATTACCGGCAAAATAAACAATATTCTTTTCATTGATTTTTCTTTAGGTTTAAAATAGTTAGCAAATAACGGATTAGGTCGTATTAATATTTTTAATCTTCCCTGAAATCTTTTCCGGTAAGATTTATAAAGACATCTTCAAGATTGGCTGCCTTAGTAACTTTCGGTCTTTCAAAGCCAGAGGCAACAAGCTCATCAATTAATTTATCCGGCGATTGAAGTGCAATTATTTTTCCTTCATCCATAATTGCAACCCGATCGCAAAGCTGTTCTGCTTCATCCATGTAGTGTGTTGTAATAATCACCGTTGTATTTGTATCCCGGATTCTTCTTATCAAATCCCACAAATTTCTGCGGGCTTGCGGATCAAGACCCGTAGTAGGCTCATCCAAAAAAATAATTTTTGGCTTATTTATTAACGTGGTCGCAATGGAAAACCGTTGCTTTTGACCACCACTCATTTCTTTATATTTATTTTTTGCCTTGTCTTTAAGGTTTACCAATTCAAGCAATTCATAAGCATTTGCTTTTGTGTTATACAGCCCGCAAAAAAGCTCAATGAGTTCAAGAAGGTTGAGGCCGGGATAAAAACCTGAAGTTTGTAGCTGAACTCCAATCATTTTTTTTATTTTCTCAGGATCATTATCGAGGTCAAATCCATCAACCATAATTTTCCCTGATGTTTTATCTCTTAATGTTTCTATTATTTCCAACGTAGTCGATTTGCCGGCACCGTTAGGCCCAAGCAAGCCAAAAATTTCCCCTTCATAAACATCAAAAGAAATACCTTTCACCGCTTCAAACTTCCCATACGTCTTTTTGAGATCCTTTACCGATATAATTGTTTTCATCATTTTTATTTCTGGACTTAACCGCAATTATTTTTCAATTTGTGATTGATGATTGACCAATGACAATTAGCATTTATCCATTCAAACACATTTCGAGTTCCTCCATCATTTTTAAGCTTCCTATAAAAAAAGGAGTACGCTCATGCAATTCAGATGGCTGCTTTTCAAGTATTCGTTGTATGCCATCCGTTGCTTTGCCCCCTGCAACTTCAATGATATAAGCAAGCGGGTTACATTCATATAACAGCCTCAGTTTTCCCTTTGGCTTATACGCTGTGCCGGGATACATAAAAATTCCTCCTCTTATCAAGTTCCGATGCACATCCGAAACCATGCTGCCGATATATCTCTGCGTGTATGGGCCGCCGTTATCCTTTGTTTTATTCTGGCAAATGTCTATATATTTTTTAACCTCGTTGCTATACAGGAAAAAATTACCGTGATTTACCGAATACATCTTTCCATCTTCAGGACACTTCATATCAGGATGGCTTAAACAAAATTCACCAATAGATTGATCCAATGTAAAGCCATTCACGCCTCGCTTGGTAGCATAAACGAAAATAGTAGATGAGCCATAAATAATGTAACCGGCAGCAACCTGGCGCATTCCGGGCTGTAAAAAATCTTTAATAGTTACCGGCGTTCCGGTTTCAGTAACCCTGCGATACACACTAAAAATAGTTCCGATAGAAACATTTACATCAATGTTGGTGCTGCCATCTAACGGGTCAAACATGCAGATGTATTTGGAATTACGCCCAACTTCATCATCAAAAATTACCATGTCATCGAGCTCTTCGCTGGCAACACCTGCGCAACTGATTCCGTGACGAAGCACTCCTGTAATCTGGTCATTAGCAAATTCATCAAGTTTCTTTACCT
>JBEPVC010000136.1:0-6084 GCA_041691235.1 Chitinophagaceae bacterium | reverse complement strand
TTGATTTTATATTTGCCGATATAAACAACTTCATCGCTTAAAGAATTATCATAGCTTTCTTTATAATTTTCTGCATAATATTTTTCAAGAATATCATGCCTTGCAGAAGTCAAACCATTACTGCCTATTCCGCTATTATTATTTTTTTCATAAGATGCTTGTCCAAAAGACGCAAGCCCTACGATTACATTTCCGGATTTTATATTTTCGTTTGAAATTATTTTAGATTTTGGCCATCTTGCTGTCATAGTTCCATTCACTGCAATCGTGCGAACCACATCACCTACATCAGCAGTTTCACCACCGAGATAATGAATGTTAATTCCAAACGATTTCATCAAATCAAAAAATTCCTGCGTACCATTTATAACCTGTTCAAGCACTTCACCAGGAATCAAATTTTTATTTCGATCAATAGTTGAATTGAAAATAATGTTATCATAAATTCCAACACATAAAAGATCATCAAGATTCATCACCACTGCATCTTGCGCAATTCCTTTCCAAACAGAAACATCACCCGTTTCTTTCCAATATAAATATGCTAGAATACTTTTAGTGCCTGCTCCGTCGGCATGCATTACGTTTACAAAATCAGCATCGTCGCCTAAATAATCGGGGTAAATTTTACAGAACGCTTTTGGAAACAATCCGTGGTCGAGATTTTTGACAGCAGCATGAACTTCTTCTTTTTGTGCCGAAACTCCCCGCTTTGAATAAAGAGACATGTTTGCAATTTGATGGCTGTAAAAATATCGAATATCGCCGTTCTATTTTCATTTCAAATTATCAATAGATAAATAATATAGTTTTGCATTCCCTATGCAGGTACATAACGACATAAATAATTTACCTCTTTTTATAAATCCGGCTGTTACTATTGGAACGTTCGACGGCGTACATACGGGCCACATGCAAATTATTCAGCAGTTAAAAAAGGAAGCAAAAGAAAATAATGGCGAGTCTGTAATTATCACTTTTGATCCACATCCGAGAATGGTGATTAATAGTTCGTCAACATCCAAATCACCTATAAAATTGTTGAATACCCTTTCAGAAAAAACAGAACTCCTGGGCAGGCACAATGTTGATCACCTGGTAATAGTTCCCTTTACTTTAGAATTTTCAAATCTGTCTGCTGAAGAATATTTATATGATTTTTTAGTTTCAAAATTTCATCCCAAAACTATCATTATCGGTTACGATCATCGTTTTGGAAAAGGCAGACAAGGCGATTACAAATTAATGGAAGCGTACCAGGAAAAATATAATTATACTGTAAAGGAAATTCCTGAACATGTACTGCATCACATTACCATAAGCTCAACAAAAATAAGGCACGCATTAAATGACGGGGATGTAAATACAGCTAATGAATTTTTAGGCTATGAATATTTTTTTGAAGGAAAAATTGTCGAAGGAAATAAGTTAGGAAGAACGCTTGGATTTCCAACTGCTAATATCGCAATCTCAGATGAAAATAAACTCGTGCCGGGTAATGGAATCTATGTTGCGAGTGTTAAGATTAAAAGCAATGAAAGTGAACCCGGGTTTGAATTTTCATCGTCTCATAATGGGATGATGAGCATTGGTGTAAGGCCAACAATAGGCGGAAGCAATGTTGTGATCGAAGTAAATATTCTTGACTTTGATAAAGACATTTACAATAAAATAATTCGTGTTTATGTAAAAAAATATTTAAGAGAAGAAGTAAAATTTAATGGCCTCGAAGAATTAAAAATCCAAATGGAAAAAGACAAAATAAATACACTTCAGTTTTTAAGCAATTCAAAATAATTTAGTCAGCTCATTTACCACCTTTTATTATTTTATAAGCCATTTCTTTCATAAGAGAAGCGCTTGATGTTCCGTAATTTTTAATTCCAATGCTTTTTAAATTATAATCATGAAGCAACATGATTACTTCCTCTGCTTCAGCGGCCGAATAATTCAACAGCATGTCCATAGCTTGTTGAACTAAAAAAGGATTGTTATAAAAAATAGGTCTTAAAGCTTTTTCGCTTTTATCATTCATCTGGTAAATCACTAATATTTTTGTAAAATAATTATAGAGAGAAGGTAAGATTAATTGTATGGGAGCCGCCTTTGGATTTGCCTCAAAGTATTGAATGATTCGAATAGCCTTTGCAAGATCTTTTTTACTAATCGCATGCTGCAATTCGAAAATATTATACTCTTTGCTTACACCAATATATTTTTCAATATCGTCTTCGGTAATATTTCTTTCAGGGCCAAGGTTAATCGCTAATTTTTGAACTTCGTTTGAAATGCGGCAGAGATCATTGCCAATGTGATCAACCAATAATGTAAGCGCCCTTGGTGCTATCTCGTATCCCTTCGATTGCAGGTAACCGTTAGTCCATGCAGGCAACTGGTTGTCATATATTTTTTTTGAAAGAAAAACTTCACCATTTTTTTTAACCAGCTTGGAGATACGGCTGCGTCCATCCAGTGTTTTGCCTTTGTAAGAAACTACCAGCACGGTTGAGCCGAGAGGATTTTCAATGTAGCTTTCCAGCTTTTCAATGTCTTTCATTTGCTGAGCTTCTTTTAGCAGCACAACTTGTCTTTCGGCAAACATCGGGTAACGCCTGCATGCATTTAAAACATCGGCCCAGTTAGCGTCTTTGCCATAAAAAATACTGCGATTGAACTCTGCTTCAGCGGAGGGTAAAATTTTATTCTCAGCATAATCCATTACTTCATCAATGTAAAACTCTTCTTCTCCTTCGAGCCAGTATAAAGGTTTGTAAACATTTTTTTTCCATTCGGATATGATAGACAATGCGCTCATTTTTCAAAGATAAAATTTTACACGTGTGAAGATCAGGAAATTGAGTAAAAACAAAGAAATATGCTTTGGCATGGTTTTGGAAAATTAATATTTTATACTTTTATAATCTAAATCAAACAAAAAATATACAATGAGCTACGAAAATTTTCCTAACAGCAATGCTTCTGAAAGCACCGAAGTTGTTAAGGGTAACAATAACCGGAATATCTTAACGGGTATTCTTATTGTTGCTTTACTTGCTACATGGGGTTATATTATTTATGATAAAAATAAAACCAAGCAGGAGAAGCAGGAGTTAACAGCACAAATCGTTAACAGCGATTCTTCTAAAAATGAATTGCAGCGTGAATTAAATGATGCAGCGTTACGGCTCGACAATCTCAAGACTACAAATGTAAAAGCTGATAGTCTTTTAAAAACAAAAGATAAAGATATTGAAGCGCTTAAATCAAGAGTTCAGGAAATTCTGAATAATAAAAATGCAACAGCAGCGCAACTTGCAGAAGCAAAAAGATTAATTTCTGAATTGAAAGGAAACATTGAAACATACACAGCACAGATTGATTCTTTAAAAACACAAAACGTTCAGCTCACCGCAGAAAAGCAACAGGTTACAGTAGAACGTGATGTGGCAAATAAAAATTATGATTCAGCCAACCAGGTTATAAAGCAAAAAGAAGACGTGATTGATATAGGCTCTACATTGCATGCTTCTAATTTCAGCATTATTGGTGTAAAAGAAAAAAGCGGTGGAAAAGAAAAAGAAACAACAACAGCTAAAAGAGTTGATAAGCTGAAGATAGCTTTTGATATTGACGAAAACAGGATTACACAATCGGGACCAAAAGATATCTATGTTTCTATTACTTCGCCCGATGGCAAGCCAGTTATAGTGGATGCATTGGGTTCAGGAACATTTACTACAAGAGACGGCGCACAGCTGCCTTTTACAAAGAAAGTTCAGATTGATTATGTCCAGGGACAGAAGCAGGCAGTCAGCGTAGAATGGACTCAGAACAGCAGTTTTCAAACCGGCGATTATAAAATTGAAATTTATAACAATGGTTTTAAGATTGGAGAAGGTGTTCGCACCTTCAAGAAAGGCGGCTTGTTTAGTTAAGCTATTTTAAAAGATTCTATATCAAAAAAAACTTTCCGCGTAACGGAAAGTTTTTTTCGTGTTATTCCGACCAATTAAATTAATTTTATTTAGACGCTACCGGCGGCTTTCCACCTTCTGGAACAAATATCAGCGCATCTGAATCAAGGCAATAACGTTTACCCGTAGGTGCAGGACCGTCATCAAACACATGGCCCAAATGAGAACCTGATTTGGAATCAACAACTTCCCATCTTAAATCTCCTCCACTATTATCAGGCATAAGCTTAACGGCATCTTTACTTATCGGGGCAAAAAAACTTGGCCAGCCGGTGCCAGAGTCAAATTTTGTTTCGGAGCTGAACAAAGGTTGTAAAGTTGCTGCTGAATAATAAGTGCCCTTTTGGTAAAAGTGATTTAGTTTTCCTGTAAATGGCCTCTCAGTTCCTTTTTCCCGAAGAATATAGTATTGGGCAGGCGTTAATTTTTCCTTCCATTGCGCATCTGTGAGTTGCATGGGAAAGGATACATTGTCCGAAGCCTTTTCAGGTTCAGGATACTTTTTATCTGTCGGCTTTTTATTAGTCGCTTCAGTTTTTGAATCAGCAGTTTGCGATTGCGAACAGTTAGTAAGCATTAGGGAAAATAAGAGAGTAGATAAGTACAGAATCTTTTTCATTTTATTTTTTCTTGATTTACGATACAAAATTAGAAAAAGGATTTTTATAAAATGTTAAAGACTTATTTAAAATGAAAATGAATTTTAAAAAAGGCCGGGAGGTTGCTTTATCAATTTAAAGACTTGTGGTTTTTGAGTTCCTTCTATCTTTAGGAAATACATTCCGGCAGGAAGATTGTTTACCCGGATAGTAGTCTTTTGCAACTTGATAGATTGAGTACTCAGAAGCTTACCTGTTATATCATAAAGCCTTATTGTTTTGCCAATCAAACTTGTAGCATTTTTAGATACGACGGACACCTCGTTGGTAAAAGGATTAGGATAAACAGATATTTCGACATTGCTTGCCGTAACAGTTGTATCAACAGGAAGTGGCCCGGCCTGCGCAAGTGAACTATCGCAAACAAATGAATTCAGAAATGAATTATGTGGCTGGCCTAATGCAAATGTGCTTCTCATTTTATTTTTCTGTCCCTGTGTAAACATATTCATGCAGGCGTCGTCAGTAAAATCCATAAAATTCATAAACATATCACCATACAAATTAATTGAGCACGAAGAAGTATGCGGAAATGAAGGACAATAATTATTGTAGGTTTGTTGTGTTGGGGTGTCATCAATTCCGTCGTCACCGCAATCTGCATCGCCCCACAAATGTTTTAATCCAAGCCAATGTCCAATTTCATGTGTCACTGTTCTTCCTTTATTATATGGAGCTGCAACGTTTGATGTTGTTCCAAACACATTACACTTTATTACAACGCCATCTTTACCTGCAGGGCCTCCGGGATAAACTGAATATCCCAACGTGCGGCCAAAGAGATTGCAAACCCAAATATTGAGATACTTTTTTGAATCCCATGCATCGTCGCCACCGCTTGAAGAAAACTTCATTGCGTCATCCGCTAGAAAGACTTCTTCACCGGTATGTTTGCGAATAACTCCCGTAGTATACCTTCCATTTGGATCTACTTTTGCAAGGCAAAAAACAAGCCTTGTATCTGCGGCAACATTTTTAAAGGGTAAAGGCGTATTTATTGTATCTGCGTTTAATCTTCTGTAATCATTATTTAAAACCCTTATCTGGGATAATACCTGCTCATCACTTATATTTTGTAGACTAGTATGATATAACACATGCACGACAACGGGGATTACAATTACTTCATTATTCAAAGTATCCCGGCCGCCGTCTGAAGAAATACCGCTTGTTAATGCAGATTCAACAGGCGATCCTATCGTTTTTATATACTCATTAGTAGCACACCGCTGTGGCATGGCATGCAACGCAAAGCATAAGCTAATAAATGTAAAAGTAAATTTCATGCATCCCTGTTTTAATTCAGATTTCCGTAGAAAATGTAAGCGGGATTACATAGGATGATCAGTAATGGAGGAATTTACGCAGGAAGTTTCAGAATGTTATTAATACAAGGGATAAAAGGAAAAAAATACAAACTACATCAGGCGGTAAATAACATTTGGGGGAGA
>JBEPVC010000135.1:0-6111 GCA_041691235.1 Chitinophagaceae bacterium | reverse complement strand
GGACAATCTGTCGGCACATCAAGAAAATTTCCTTTTTGCCCCCATTGTATATTATGCTGCAATTGATTTATTAAAGGATTCGAAGAAGTGAAAGTGCCTGTGGGCTGCATATCAGAATACAAAGCAACAGCCGTAAAATTTTCAGGTTTTAAATCTCCACGATATCCTTCAACTTTTATAAAGCGGAAACCATGCCATGTGAAATGCGGTTCAAACGTTTCTTCTTCATCACCTTTTAAAATATAGAAGTCTTGTGATTTTGCTGCCCGCAGATTGTCTGTATAAAAATTACCGTCCTTGTCCAGCACTTCAGCATGCAACACTTTAATGGTATCGCCCACATTTCCCCTTGCTTTCAATACAACCCAGCCTACAAGATTTTGGCCGAAGTCAATTACTTTTTCATTCTTTGATGTTGTAAAAATTCTTGTTGGTTTAAATGTTTCATGTTTTTTTACGGGTTCGTTGTAAGTTGCTATTAAGTTATCAAAAGAAAAATTCTCAGCTTTTACCGCGTGCCATTTTGAATCATCATAACCTGGCAATTGCCATCCTTTTTTTTCATCGCGTGCATCAATTATCTCACCGTTATAAATTTCTGAATAGCGGATTGAGCCGGTTGAACATTTCCAGTTTTCGGTTGAGAATACAACATCTGAAGAACCATCAGCGTATTTAATATTTACCTGGAGTAAAAGAGAAATATCTTTTCCGTAAGAATTTTTATTGCCGCCCCATGCCAATGTCCCCCTGTACCATCCACTTCCTAAGGTTACGCCAATTGCATTGATTCCATTTTTTATTAACGACGTTACATCATACACCTGGTATTGCAGCCGCTTGTTATAGCTTGTCCATCCGGGTGTTAAATAAGCATCGCCAATTCGCATTCCATTTATTTGCGCTTCATATAAACCATGCGCGGTAATGAATGCTCTTGCAGAAATAATTTTTTTATCGGCCTTAAATTCTTTTCTGAAAATTGGGCTTGGACGCAGGACTGAGTCTTCTGCAAAAGCTGGTTCAATCCATTTGGCTTTCCAGTCATTCGCATTTAATAATCCCATTTGAAAAGAAGCGGGCGCACTCCAAGTTGATTGATTTCCTTTATTATCCCAGACTCTTACCTGCCACACGTATTTTTTATCACTTTGCAAAGCAGCGCCTGCATAAGAAATATTTACAGATTGGTCTGATGAAATTTTGCCACTGCTCCAAACATTTGTTTTATCAACGCTCACTTTGATTTCATACGCCGTTTGCATTACATTTCTTTTATCACTAAAAAGTTGCCATCCAAACCGTGGAGTAATTACATCTAAACTAACGGGGTTGGCTAAGTGCTCGGTTAAAAGATTTTGTACCCTGACCTGCCCAAATAAAAAAGTATTTATGAGTAGCAATGCAATTGCAGCAAGTAAATTTTTTTTCATTAACTGGTTTATGGTTTTTGAGTAATCAATATTGCTAAGTTAACTTTCAATTTCAGGAAATCATCGTACAATATTTAATTATAAAACGTTTTTTTGAATTTAATTTTAAAATTATCTGCTGCTTTAAAGGATCACAATAGTTGTGGTAAAACATTGTGGTTTATTTTTGTGAATCATTTGAAAAAATAAAAACGTAATGAATACAACGGTGGCGGATGCAGCGGACACCAGGAAACTTGCAGAGAATACTATTTTCTCTATTTTGTTAGCAATCAGTTTTTCGCATTTACTTAATGATACAATTCAAAGCCTTATTCCTTCTATATACCCGTTGGTAAAAACTTCCTTCAATCTTAGCTTTTCGCAGATAGGTTTAATAACACTAACTTTTCAGATGGCTGCGTCTCTATTGCAGCCTGGCGTTGGCTTTTACACTGATAAAAAACCACAGCCTTTTTCCCTGGCAATTGGAATGAGCTTTACACTTGTCGGCCTTGTGCTATTATCGCGTGCGAATAGTTATTCTTTTATTTTGATAGCCGTGGCACTAATAGGAGTAGGTTCATCTATATTTCACCCGGAGGCATCTAAAGTGGCTTACATGGCCGCGGGAGCAAGACGTGGCCTGGCACAATCAATTTTCCAGGTTGGCGGCAATGCAGGCAGCGCGTTGGGACCCTTACTTGCGGCAATGATAATTGTGCCGTTTGGACAATCAAATATTATTTGGTTTTCATTGCTCGCCTTGTTAGCGATTGTTGTATTAATAACGGTAGGTCGCTGGTATAAAAATAATATACGCCTTATTAAAGGCAGCGCAAAGAACAGGCCTTTACTTCCGCATCATAATTTTTCAAAACAAAAAATCCGATTTTCTATTACAATATTGCTCGTGCTTATTTTTTCCAAATATTTTTATCTCGCTTCAATGACTAGCTATTATACTTTTTATCTTATACATAAATTTCATTTATCAGTTCAAAGCTCCCAATTTCATTTATTTATATTTCTTGCCGCGGTTGCAGCAGGCACCATTATCGGTGGTCCGCTCGGAGATAAGTTTGGGCGTAAATATGTTATCTGGTTTTCTATATTAGGGGTAGCACCTTTTACGTTATTGCTACCTCACGTTAATCTTTTTTGGACCACTGTGCTATCTGTTTTTATAGGTGTTATTCTTGCGTCAGCTTTTTCGGCCATTCTTGTATATGCACAGGAATTGCTTCCAGGTAAAATAGGGATGATATCGGGACTATTTTTTGGTTTTGCATTTGGAATGGGCGGTTTAGGCTCAGCATTATTAGGAGCCCTTGCAGACAGAACGAGCATAGAATATGTTTATAAAATATGTGCGTATCTTCCTTTGATAGGTTTATTAACCGGCTTCCTGCCAAACATCAGCAATCAATATCTCAAAGCACGTATAAAATGATTTTTTTTAATTTTCACACCGTAACTTTATTGTCCTTAAAAAATAAGGAAAGCATTTTTTAAAAAGTATAAGTTTTTTAAAATATTTTAAAGAAATATGTCAGTAACATTTGCCAGACAATTCCTCGATTTTGAGCAGCCGATAAAAGAAATCTATGAGCATATTGAAGAGAATAAAAAGCTTGCTTCAAAAAGTGCAAAGCCCGAATACGATTCAATTATAGAAGAACTTGAGAAAAGTATTCTTATTAAAAGAAAAGAGATAACAGATCATCTTACTCCGTGGCAAAAAGTTCAACTAAGCCGTCACCCGGACAGGCCTTATACATTGGAGTATATTGTAAAAATTTTTACCAATTTTATTGAGCTTCACGGCGACAGAAATGTAAAGGATGATAAGGCAATGATTGGAGGATTTGCTCAATTGGAAGGCGAAACTGTTATGGTGATTGGGCAACAAAAGGGCACCAATACCAAGATGCGTCAAATGCGCAATTTCGGAATGGCAAACCCTGAAGGATACCGAAAAGCATTAAGACTTATGCGGCTTGCAGAAAAATTTAATAAGCCCGTTATTACGCTTATTGATACGCCCGGCGCATTCCCGGGCCTTGAAGCAGAAGAGCGTGGACAGGGTGAAGCGATTGCAAGAAATATTTATGAAATGCTTCGTTTAAAAGTTCCTGTAATTTGTGTAATCATAGGTGAAGGCGCCAGCGGTGGCGCATTGGGAATTGGCGTAGGTGATAAAGTATTTATGATGGAGAATTCGTGGTACAGTGTTATTTCACCGGAAAATTGCAGTACTATACTTTGGAGAAGCTGGGCACAAAAAGAAATTGCTGCAGAGCAACTGCGTCTAACCTCTGACGATATGTTCAAGTTCGGGCTTGTTGACGGTATTATTCCTGAACCCATGGGCGGGGCTCACTGGAATTATGATGAAGCCGCTTCAAATGTTAAGTCATACATAAAACCGGTTTTGGAAGAACTAAAAAAGATTTCTGCGCAGGATAGAATAAACCATAGAATTGAAAAATTTAATAAAATGGGGTTTTGGGATGAAGAGAAGAGTTAAAAAAGAAATCAAAATAATTAAGTAATAAAAAATAGCAATTGTCTTTAAAAGAAACATTAAGCGGTACTGGAGTTGCATTAATAACACCTTTCAAAAAAAACCTTGAGGTGGATTATGATTCGCTCGAAAAGCTGATAGAAAATATAATAAAAAACGGTGTGGAATATCTCGTTGCCTTAGGAACTACAGGAGAAACACCCACGTTAAGTAAAAGTGAGCAGGTTGATATATTAAACTGCACTTTGAACAAAGCAAATAAGCGTGTACCCGTGGTAGTTGGTATCGGGGGGAATAACACAGCCGCGTTAATTGACAACCTGGAGTTATTCCCGCTAGATAGGGTGGAAGCGGTTCTCAGCTCAAGCCCGAATTATAATAAACCCTCGCAGGAAGGCCTTTTTCAACATTATAAAAAGCTTGCAGAAGTTTCTCCAAAGCCGGTAATATTATACAATGTGCCTGGAAGAACTGGCAGCAATATCAGCCCTGATACCACTTTGCGGCTTGCAAGGGAATGTGAAAATATTGGAGGCATAAAAGAGGCAAGTGGCAATATTGTTCAATGCATGCATATTTTAAGAGACAGGCCTGAAGAATTTTTGGTAGTGAGCGGAGATGATCACATCGCATTACCCTTGATAGCTTGCGGTGCTGAAGGTGTGATAAGTGTTGCAGCGAATTGTTTTCCAAAGGATTTTTCCGAGATGATACGCTCTTCATTATCATTTACTTTTCACAGGGCAAGAAAACTGCAGTATAAGTTATTGGCTGGCTTGGATCTTTTATTTGCTGAAAATAATCCTGCAGGTGTAAAAGCTTTTCTTACAGAAATGGGAATGATTGAAAATGTATTGCGTCTTCCTTTAGTGCCTTTAAGTAATAACCTTCATCAGAAAGTAAAAGAATTTATTTCTAAGATTTCCTGAATAATTTTCTTCTTATGAATATTCGTTTCGGGATATTGATCTTCCTTTTTAACCTTCTTACAATCTCATGTTCATTTGCCCAAAATAAAATTACATTTCTTGTAAAGCAGCCATCAGTGCTTCATTCGGGCGATGATTTATATATTGCCGGAAGTTTCAACAGTTGGGATCCTGCCGATAAAGAATATAAATTAAAGAAAAATAATGACGGAGTTGCATCCCTAACAACATCATTGCCGGATGGCAGTTATGAATATAAAATTACAAGAGGAGAGTGGGGCAAAGTTGAAACCACAGTGAGCGGGAAAGGCATTGCAAACCGTGTTTTAAAAGTTGCCGGAGATACATCAGTGGTTATTGAAGTCGGTGGATGGAATGATGATTTCGAACAAGCTCTTTCCCCGGTAAGGAAACATACAATTTCTGCTAATGTAAGTGTAATGGATTCTGCATTTTTCATTCCGCAGCTAAATAGAAAAAGAAGAATCTGGATTTATTTGCCGCCTGATTATAAGTCAACAAAAAAAAAGTATCCTGTTTTATACATGCATGATGGGCAGAATCTTTTTGATGAGGCCACTTCTTATTCCGGCGAATGGGGAGTGGATAAATACCTTGATTCAATTTTTTCTTTGCATAAAAAAGAAGTGATTGTTGTAGGAATTGATAACGGTCTTTCAAAAAGAATGGCTGAATATAATCCTTATTCTTTTCAACAATTTGGAAAAGGCGAAGGTGATAAATATGTTGACTTTTTGGTAAAAACATTAAAACCATACATTGATAAAAACTATCGCACGTTGAGCGATCAGAAAAATACATTTATCGCGGGAAGCTCAATGGGCGGCCTTATTTCACTTTATGCAGTTATAAAATATCCATTAGTGTATGGAGGCGCAGGAATTTTTTCGCCGGCATTCTGGACTGCTTCCGGCATTGATAGCGCCGTAATTTCAAAAACAAAAAATATTCATTCAAGATTATTTTTTTATGCAGGAGGAAAAGAAGGCGATGTTATGTTGCCCGATATGAAAAGAATTGAGAAAGAAATACATTCAGTCTCTTCAACACCGGTACATGAAATTATCGATGATGATGCGAAACACAATGAAGCTGCATGGCGAAAATACTTCCCTAACTTTTATGAGTGGACTATACTTGAAAAGAGTAAATAAAAATGGCGGCAGAAAAAATCGCTGCCACCATTTATTTAACACAAAACATAATTTAATCAATAATCATC
>JBEPVC010000134.1:0-6215 GCA_041691235.1 Chitinophagaceae bacterium | reverse complement strand
AAAGAAAGAAAAATATGTGCGATGGGAATCCGCTGCAGCCGCTGGATTACCATGCATGGCTTTGCCTTAAATGTAAATACAGATCTTAGTTATTTCAACAATATTATTCCATGTGGAATTGTGAACAAGCAGGTAACTTCAGTTGAAAAAGAAGTTGGACATACAATAGATTTCGAAGAAGTAAAAGAAAAACTCAGGAAGAATTTTGAAAAAGTTTTTAATGTAAAAATTACCGCACTTCATACCCATTTACATCAAGAGAAGGGATAGCCTTTCCATCTTTTGGTATAAAAAATTTATGTCTCTCTATTATAACACCATCTGAATATAATTCAAAATCAAACAAACCTGCGTGCACAAAATTTACTTTATCAAGAATCAGGTAAGGTTCAGAAATTCTCTTTAGTTCAAAAAGTGGTGAGCCATCGTCTTCAAAAAATTTGATAGAATATTTTTTCTTATCTGCATCGGGCAATGAAATGATAACATTGTTTTCTTTTCCTGTGTAAACAAATTGTGATGGAATAAACCACGTTTGTCCAGGCGCCTGCTCAACCTCCTTTGATGTTACAACAGCGGGCACAACAACTTTTACTGTATCGAGGCCCGGTCTGTGCGATTGTGTAAAAAGATAAGTGCCACCCTCAAAAGAAACAAAGAGACGATAATACTGTGGTGGCGAAAATTCTTTAGAATCAACAAAGCCATTGGTTTTGGCTTTTACATTTAATACACTTCCTATGGTTGTAAAATTTTTTAAACTATCATAAGACCTTTGAATATTAATTGTTGTAAGTGAGGTGTAAGGATTGGTCCATGAAACCAGAACCTTGTTACTTATTTGTGTAACAGAAATATTCGGAAGCGTATCCTGTGAAAAGGAAAATTTATACACGAAGAAAAGCAAAAATAAAATGAATGTTGATTTAAGCATAGGAACCAGTCAACTGTTATTTTTTTAAACGCAAATATAAATCTTGCTAAATGAAATTAAAACCAAGGGTGCCTTCAGGCAGCGAATTATTTCCCTGTAACCCGCCGGTATGAATACACAAAATAGCGGAACCTTCCGGAAAATAATTTTTGTTAATAAGATCATAAACAGCAAACATCATCTTACCAGTATAAACAAAATCTAAAGGAATTTTATTGTTTGTATAAAACAAATTTATAAAAGAAATTAATTCCGGAGTTTTTTTAGCATAGCCTCCAAAATGATAATCTTCAATAAAAAAATAGTTTTTTGCAGGTTCAATTCCTAATTCTGTTAGTCTCTTTTGAATGTCATTTAAATTTTTTAACGCACTGAACCCAATTACCTTAGTTTCATTTTTAACAGCCTTTATTAAACCGGCAAATGTTGTTGCTGTTCCCACCGCGCAGCAAACGTGTGTGTATTTTTTTGAATCAAAATAATTTCCAATCAATACAGCGCCCTCAACTCCTTGTTTAGAAAATCCTCCTTCGGGTATTAAAATATGCTCGCCATATGTATCAGAAAGTCTTTTTAAAAAATCATTATCATTTATTTTTTTGTATGAAGAGCGATCTAAAAATTCAAGATTCATTTTATTTTCCAGGCAAAACAATAAAGTGTGTGAAAAGCTTGCCGGTTTTTCGCCGCGAACAAATCCGATAGATTGAATTCCCATTTCATTGCATGCAAAAGCTGCAGCAGCAAGGTGATTGGAATATGCGCCACCGAATGTTATTACACTTTTATGAACAGATTTTTTTGCTTCCTCAAGAAAGTAGTACAGCTTAAAAATTTTATTTCCTGAAACGAAAGGATGAATTTCATCCAACCTCAACACAGATACCTCAATGTGTTTTTTTACAAAATGTTCGTCATCCAGTTTTGTTATTCGCGGATTTAAATTTGTAATTGCACTCATTTCATTTGTTCATAGACATTATACAAAAAATTCTTTTTTACCTTAGCGGCAAATTAACAGGAAACATAAACGAAAAACAAGAAAAGGAAAATGAAACCGACACTTTTGATTTTAGCAGCAGGAATGGGAAGCCGGTATGGCGGTATTAAACAAATGGATTCTTTTGGACCATCAGGTGAAACGATAATTGATTATTCAATTTATGATGCAATAAGAAGCGGCTTTGGAAAAATCGTGTTTATTATTCGTGAAGATTTTGCCGAAGCGTTTAAAAATACTTTTGAAGTAAAGTTGAAAGGTAAAATTGAAACTGATTATGTGATGCAGGAACTGGATTCTTTTATTGATAGATTTAAACTGCCCGAAGGACGCACAAAGCCTTGGGGTACGGCACATGCTGTGTTGTGCGCAAAAAATGTTATTCACGAACCCTTTGCAGTCATTAATGCCGATGATTTTTATGGAAGAGATTCTTTTGAAAAAGCCGCAAAATTTTTAAATAAAGAAGTTTCATCGGATACATGGTGTATTATCGGTTACCAGCTTTCAAAAACGCTTTCAGAAAACGGAACTGTAAGCCGTGGCGTATGCGAGGTCAACAGTACCGGAGATTTAGTGAGTATTAATGAGCGTATTAAAATATACAGAGCAGAGAATAAAATTATTTATGAAGAGGGTGATAAGAAAATTGAGCTGCCAGAAGATACGCCTGTAAGTATGAATTTTTGGGGCTTTCATCAGGATGTGTTTAGTTATATACAAAACTTATTTCGTGATTTTTTAGAAAAAAATTCAGAAAATGTAAAGGCCGAGTTTTTTATCCCGATTATTGGAGATGCATTTATTCATGATAAGAAAGGGAAAATAAAAGTAATACCTACCTCAGCTCAATGGTTTGGCGTTACCTATCGCGAAGATGCGCCCCGCGTAAAAGAAAGTATAAATGCTTTGGTTGACAAAGGTGAGTATCCGAAAAAATTGTGGGAGTAAAAGTTAAGAATTAAAAATGCAAAATTAAAAATAAAAAAGGTTTAACCAACTGTCTTCTGACCACTGCTCAATTTCCTTTCACCATATAAACAAAATCTTCCAACTTTTTAATTTGCTGTTCGCGCTCAAGCCCTTTTAAAGAATTTATGGTGGGTAATTTTATTTCTTCATCTTTTTTTACTTCATCAAGCGCGGTGTAAATATTTTTAGATTTTATAGCAAACACTACTCCGTCTGCATTGGTTTCTTTGCTGCTGATAATGCCGATGATGTCACCATTTTTATTTACAACAGGTCCGCCGCTATTACCCGGGTTTACTGAAATGCTTACCTGGTAAGACGTGGTATCTCCAAAGTAACCGGATTTTGCGCTTAAATAGCCTTCACCATAAACTACTTCTTCACGTGGATAGCCTAATGTAAATATATGTTCGCCAAGTTCAGCTGAAGATTTTGCAAACGTATAAGGAAGTGTAATAACTTTCTTAAAAGAAGTATCCGTAATTTTTAAAACAGCCAGGTCAGTTGTCGGATTTACATAAACGGGTTTTGCCGAAAACTGATCTCCCTTAATATTTTCTACAATAATATTTTTGGCGTTATTAATTACATGTGCATTCGTAATAAGGTATCCGCTGCCATCAACTAAAAAACCGGTTGCCCTGAAGTTCGCTTCAAACTTGGGTTTTGAAGGCACGTTTGCTGCAGGCAGCGAAGAAGCTTCATTAACTTTATGCTCTATCTGGTTAAGCTTACGCTCAAATTGATTGAGCTTATGATCAACAAGAGGAGTAACTACATCAGCCTTTTTCTTTTCAGAATACATGGAAACTATTGTTGCAGTTGAAATAGAAACAATTCCTGCAATAGACGCAGCAACTGCAATCGTACGGCGATAGCGATTCCATAAATGAACGATCTTCGCCTTTCCTTTTGCATCTTTACCAGAAATAACTCCTTCATTCGTTAATTTATTTTCTATTTCATTTAAATTATGCCGGTAAGCTTTTATTTCACTTATCTTTTCCAATTCACCCAAAAAGAAATTATGCTCAGCGGCAAATTGATCTATCTCAGGATTATTTTTTCTTAATTCTTCAAAAAAAGTTTTTTCCTGCTGTGACATTTCGCCATTGCGGTATCTTTCAATTGCATCAAAAAGTAAAGAATCTTCCATATCAGTCTCCATTTTTATATTGTGCAAAAAATATTTTTTTCAATCTGACGAGGCATTTATATTTCTGCGTTTTTGCGTTATCAGCATTCGTGTATCCAAAAGCATCCGCAATTTCCGGCATTGATTTCTTTTGAATATAATAAGCTTCCAATAAGCTCTTACATGGCTCACCAATTTTAAGTAATGCTTTTTCCATTAAATTAAAATCAGCGTTCATTTTTTCGTGTGCTTCCATTTGGTCTTCAACAGGAACCGTTTCTTTCAACACCTCAATAGCCGGGTTATAGCGGTTTTTCTGTTGAAGTTTCTTCAGCCACAATCTCCTGCTCACTGAATAGAGATAAGTCTTAATCTGGCAGCTCAAGACAAAAGAACTCAATTTTGCCTTCTCAAAAAGAACTATCATCGCCTCCTGGAAAATGTCTCTCGCATCCTCGGGATAACCATTGTTTTTAACGATATAAGCCTGAATAGTGGTATAATTTTCCCTGTAGATGGTTTCGATTGCATTAGTGTCGTTAGCGGCGAGGCCTTCCAATAACGCTTTCTCCTGTTCATATATATTCACTCGACTATAATTAATACTTATAATGTGGAAAAGTAACCCAAATAAAAACTGGAAAAAATTTTTTTTCTAACGGGTTACCTTTTTTAAATATGGGTATAAACTACAAATAAATTATAAAAATCTAAATTAAATTAAAATGAAAAAAGTATTGCTCGCTCTTTGTGTTACTGCATTTTTTGCAGCTTGTAATGGCGGTTCTTCAACTACTGAAACTACAAAAGATTCTACATCAACAATGTCAACTGATACAACATCAAAAATGGCACCTGATACTATGTCTAAGATGAGTACTGATACTACTAAGATGAGTACTGATACTATGAAAAAATAATATTGGTATTATAGCCTTAAATTTTTTTATTGGCAAGCAATCTAAAGGCCGTTCCGATTTATCGGAACGGTTTTTTAATTTGAAAATAATTTCCATTTGTTTTAATCGTGCTGAGCCGACTTATTTAAGATTTTTTTAAGTGCCCTAAAAAATTAGGGTTGGTAAATTCATCTCACATGCTTATTTTTGAGAAATCAAACTATGAACATTACAAAAGCACATACCGGTTTTTATTTTAGCTACTATTTTATAAATAGCCCGGGAAACTTTTGTTGAAACTGAAAATAAACAGATAACATAAAAGAATCCCGGCCAACAGCCGGGATTTTTGTTTTAATACAATGAATAAAAAGATTTCAATACAGGGGTTTGAAGGAAGCTTTCACCAGGTGGCTGCCCGCCAGTTTTACGGTAACAATGTTGAAATTATTTGTTGCTCAACTTTCAGGGAAGTGGTAAAAATTGCTTCAAATAAAAATGAAAGTGATGGCGGAATAATGGCGATTGAAAATTCTATTGCAGGAAGCATACTTCCAAACTATAACCTCTTACAAAAAAGCCATTTAAAAATTGTAGGAGAGATTTATCTCCAAATAAAGCAAAATCTTTTAATAAATCCTGATGTTAAATTAGATGATATAAGGGAAGTGCATTCTCACCCCATGGCCATTCTTCAATGTATGGAATATCTTGAAAAGTATAACTGGAAGCTGATTGAAACTGAAGATACCGCTCTTAGCGCGAAACACGTTCATCAACACAGAAGCAAGCACATCGCAGCAATTGCCAGTAAGCTCGCTGCAGAAATTTACCAGTTAAAAATAGTTACTCCAAATATTCATACTTTAAAAAATAACTACACCAGATTTTTGGTATTGGAGCTTCCTGAATCTGCAAAAGAAGTTACCGGCGCAGATAAGGCTTCCATTAATTTTCAAACAGACCATTCAAAAGGAAGCCTCGCAAAAGTGCTTACAAAAATTTCTGATGGCGGAATAAATATGAGTAAGCTTCAGTCAATGCCTATACCTGGCAGCGATTGGAAATATTCTTTTCATGCTGATCTTGAATTTGAAAGTCTTGACCAATTTAATAATGTAATAAAAAATATAACGCCAATTACTGAAGAGTTGAAAGTATATGGCATTTATAAAAAAGGTAAATAATGGAGCTGGCAAAACGACTTGATGGTGTTGGGGAATATTATTTTTCTCGAAAACTGAGAGAAATTGATGATATGAACAAAGCCGGCAA
>JBEPVC010000133.1:0-6228 GCA_041691235.1 Chitinophagaceae bacterium | reverse complement strand
AAAATAAAATGAGCAAATTACATTTCACCACTAAACATGCGAACGAGGCTACCGTACAACGTGATTGGTACGTTGTTGACGGCACTAATCAAACCGTTGGACGCATGTGCGCTAAAATAGCGTCCGTTCTTCGTGGTAAGAACAAACCTTATTATACACCTCATGTTGATTGTGGGGATTTTATTATTGTTACAAATTGCGACAAAATAAAGTTTTCAGGAAATAAGCTGGAAGACAAGATGTATATTAATTACAGCGGATACCCTGGAGGTAAAAAAGAAGAGACTGCAGGCGATCTTTTAAAGCGTCGTCCCGATGTTATTATTGAAAGAGCAGTAAAAGGCATGTTGCCAAAAAACAGGCTCGGCCGCAAAATGTATAAAAAACTTTATGTGTATGCTGGCGCGGACCACCCTCATACGGCACAAAAACCTAAAACCTTAACTTTCTAATTTAATATAATGGAAAAACAAAAAAATGCAGTTGGCCGCAGAAAAGAGGCAGTAACCAGGGTTTTTCTCTCTAAAGGAGATGGTAAAATCACCATAAACGGAAAGGACTATAAAACTTATTTTCCGCTTGTTTATTTACAAAACCAGGTAGAGGCTCCTTTTAAAAGTGTTGAAGCTGCCGATAAATTTGATGTGGTAGTGAATGCAACTGGTGGCGGAGTAAAAGGCCAGGCCGAAGCAGTAAAGCTTGGAATTGCAAGAGCGCTGTTGCAGGTAAACCCTGAATATCGCCCTGCTTTAAAAGAAGCTGGTTTGCTTACTCGTGATCCCCGTTCGGTTGAGCGAAAAAAACCAGGTAAAAAGAAAGCAAGAAAGAGCTTCCAGTTCTCCAAGAGATAACTTGATAAGTAAAAAATATTTTCTTCTTTAATACCGGATTTTAATTACATGATATTGTTTTAAAAATAATTTTAATAAAATGGAAAATAATACTTCTTTACAACAGCAGCTTTTAGAAGCAGGTGTACACTTCGGTCATTTAAAAAAGAAGTGGAACCCTAAAATGTTACCTTATATTTTTGCTGAGAAAAAAGGTATTCACATTATTGATCTCAACAAAACCGTTGAAGGCATGCAGGAAGCGGCTGCAGCTTTGAAATCTATAGCTAAAAGTGGTAAAAAAATTATGTTTGTTGCTACAAAAAAACAAGCTAAGGAAATTGTTACCGAAGCGGCAAGAAGAGTTAACATGCCTTTTGTTACCGAACGCTGGCTTGGCGGAATGCTTACAAATTTTAATACCGTTCGTAAGAGTGTAAAAAAAATGCAAAGCATTGAAAAAATGCTTAATGATGGCACTTTGGATAGCATTACAAAAAAAGAGCGCCTCACCCTGACCCGTGACAGAGATAAAATGGAAAAAGTTTTAGGTGGTATTGCGCAAATAAGCCGCGTACCTGCAGCATTGTTTCTGGTTGATATCGGTCATGAACATATAGCACTTGCAGAAGCAAAGCGATTAAACATAACAACATTTGGTATGGTGGACACCAATTGTGATCCGAATAAAGTTGAATTTTCAATTCCATCAAATGACGATGCTACAAAATCAATCGCAATCGTAACCAATTATATAATTGCAGCTATTGCAGAGGGCCTTGCTGAAAGACAAGCTGAAAAAGAAGAAGATACTGATGAGACAGATGATAGTGGAAAGGACGCTATTAAATTTGACATGGGAAGTGACGAAGACAAAGAACGCAGAAGAGGTGGCGGTGGTCCTTCAGGCGGTAAAGGCCGTGGCCCTGCAGGTCCACAAAAGCGTCGTGTAGCCGGTCCTGGCTCAGGCGGCAATAGACCAGGCGGGCCGGGTGGCCGCAGGTAATTACGCCTCTTTACTTTATTATTTCATGTTTGAAATGAATCATGTTTTGTAAAGAATACAATTGTGATTTGTTTTAATTAAAAAATATTTTAAAAATGAGTACAACAACTATTACGGCAGCAGATATAAATAAATTACGTCAGCAAACAGGTGCCGGTATGATGGATTGCCGGAAGGCGTTGACTGAATCGGACGGTGACTTTGAGTCAGCCATCGATTATTTAAGAAAAAAGGGACAAAAAGTTGCAGCACTCCGTGGAGATCGTGAAGCGAAGGAAGGAGTAGTAATTGCAAAAACCTCTAAAGACAATAAAACAGGATTAATTATTAATGTAAGCTGTGAAACAGACTTTGTAAGTAAAAATGCTGATTACATTGCTTTCGCTAAGTCAATTATGGATGCTGCAATTGCCAACAATGTAAAAAGCGTGGACGAGCTTAATAAGGTAAAGATGGGAAATGAATTAGTTGCTGATAAATTGAATGAACAAGTAGCAAAAATCGGTGAGAAAATTAGCATTTCTAAATTTGAAAGAATTGATGCACCTTATGTTTCAGCATATATCCACGGTTCTTACAGAATGGGCGTTTTGGTTGGCCTAAGCAAAGCAGGAGAAGAAGCAGGAAAAGATGTTGCTATGCAAATTGCAGCAATGAATCCTATTGCCATAGACCAGGATTCAGTACCGGCAGAAACAATTGCACGTGAAAAAGATATTGCCATTGAACAAGTAAAAGCAGAAGGCAAACCTGCAGAGATGGCCGAAAAGATTGCAATTGGAAAAATTAATAAGTTTTTTAAGGAAAGCACTCTTCTTGCGCAACCATTTGTAAAGGACAGCAACAAATCGGTAGCTGACTATCTGAAAAGCATAGACGCAGATCTGAAAGTAATTGAATTTAAAAGAGTAGCATTGGGATAACCTGATTTACATAATTAAATAGAGAGAGCTGCCGTAAGGTGGCTCTTTTTTTATAAATTCGAATAAAAGCATGACAGACCACCAAATATATTTTGAAGTAAACCGGCAGCTATGGGATAAACGGGTAGCTATTCATGTTAATTCAGAATTTTATGATGTTGCCTCTTTCAAGGGCGGCAAATCTTCTTTAAATAAAATAGAGCTGGAAGCATTAGGAGATGTGAAAGATAAATCACTACTTCATCTGCAGTGTCATTTTGGAATGGATTCAATCAGCTGGGCAAAAGAAGGAGCGAAAGTAACCGGAGTGGATTTTTCAGAAGAAGCAATTAGTGCAGCAAAAAAACTTGCAAGCGAAGTTGGAATCACAGCAGATTTTATTTGTTCGGATGTGTATGAACTTCCAAAAAAATTAAATACAAAATTTGATATCGTTTTCACCAGCTATGGTGTTATTGGCTGGCTTCCAAATCTTGAAAAGTGGGCTGAGGTGATAAATACTTTTTTAAAGCCAGGCGGCATTTTTTTTATCGCAGAATTTCATCCGGTGCTTTGGATGATGGACGATAATTTTACCCATCTTAAATATTCCTATTTTAATCAAGAAGTAATTGAAACAGTTTCAGAAGGGAGTTACGGGGATAGAAACACAGCCTTATCTTCTAAAGAATATGGGTGGAACCACAGTTTCGATGAAATTTTCGGAAGCCTTTTAAAGCAAAATTTAAAAATAACTGAGTTTAGAGAATACCCGTTTTCTCCTTACAATTGTTTTAATAATACATTTAAATCAGGCGACGGAATGTATTACATAAAAGGGCTTGAAAATAAATTACCAATGATGTATACTATAAAGGCAATAAAAAATTAAAACGACTAATTAATAAATTTTTTATCCATTATCTTCGCCACGCAAAATATAAATTTTATTATCGGCGTATGCTTCCAAAATTCAAGCGAATTCTTCTGAAACTTTCCGGCGAGTCTTTAATGGGCGATAAAAATTTTGGACTCGATTCCCAGGTACTTTCACAATATGCACAGGACATTAAGCTAATTACTGAATTGGGTGTACAGGTTGCCATCGTAATCGGCGGCGGAAATATCTATCGCGGCATGAATGAAGCCGAAACAGGAATTGAAAGAGCACAAGGAGATTATATGGGTATGCTTGCCACCGTTATTAATGGGATGGCTTTACAAAGTGCGCTGGAGCGGGTTGGCGTTTATACTAGATTACAAAGCGCCATTAAAATGGAACAAATTGCCGAGCCTTATATACGCCGAAGAGCTATGCGCCATTTGGAAAAAGGAAGAGTTGTTATTTTCGGCGCAGGAACGGGTAATCCTTATTTTACAACCGATACAGCGGGTTCATTAAGAGCTATAGAAATAAAAGCTGATGCAATTTTAAAGGGAACACGGGTGGATGGAATTTATTCAGCCGATCCTGAAAAAGATAAATCAGCCAGGAAATTTGAAACAATCACTTTTGCTGAGTGTATTTCAAAAAACTTAAGGGTAATGGACATGACTGCTTTTACTTTATGTATGGAAAACGAGCTTCCGATCATTGTTTTTGATATGGACACTCCTGGCACTCTTTTGAGGGTAGTTACAGGAGAAAAGGTAGGAACTTTGGTTTCCGGATAATATTACTTAATTTAGACTTCCTTTTTGACTGTTTTCTTTCTTTTTTGAAAAAACAGAACAATCCTATGAAATTCCTCAGGATGTGATCCCCGAAATTTTGTGTTTGTAATTGCATTATTATTATTTTAAAATAATAGCTTATGTGGGTATGGTGGATAATATCCCTTATCATTCTTATTGCCTGTGTAATATTTGCCTATCGCATGATCGTTAGCTCTTATGAGTTTTTACCTGCTGATAAAAGATATTTTCTGTGGTTTAATAAGGAGAATGTCTCTCAGGGCACGCCTGCACAGCGTGATACAATAAAGATTTTAAAGAACAAGCTACAATCTGCAGAAGATAATACAACATTTTATGAAATACAGTTTACCAAGTTTCAACAACGCCTAAAAGCGCTTGAAGACATTACTACGCTTAAATCAGCCAGCAAAGAAAGTGAGGTGGAAGAAGATGAAGAAGATTGGAAGGAAATGTATTACGAAGAAAATTCAGTAAAGGAAAAAATTGAGAACGATCTTGATAATACAAGGCAATTACTTGAAGAAACCGAAGCAAGATTGAAAGAAGAAACTGAAAAGAATATTAAATGGACGGAAACAAAAAGTGACTATGATGCCCGGCTGAATGATCTTCATTCGCTTCAAAACCACATTACTCTTTTGCACCGTCAAATTGCCGCTTCGGAAGAACGTGAAAAGGAACTGGAGCAACTCTTACTTTCTGAAATAACCATACGCGAAAGATATTCATTGGTGCATAATGAATACGTTGCACTTCAAAGTGAGGCGGATGATTTAAGAAAAAGAATTGTTGAACTTAGTAAAAAGGATATAGATATGCAGATACGCGTTGCACACATTAATGCATTAGAAAGTAAGTTAGCAATTTGCGAGGAAGAAAAATTGAAACTGAAAAATGATTTGCACGAACTCCAAAAACAAAATGAGAAATTTCTTTCTGCATTTAAAAATTCCTGAATAATATTTTATCCCGTCCCGATAGTTAATAAAACCTGCGTTGCTGTTTATAAATTACTTTATATAGGCTTGCAAAGTCGAATTCATTTCTATACTTTTAAAAAAACTTACACTTATGAATTTTCAAACAATGAACAAACAAAGGAAATTTGTCCTTATTGCCGCAGCAGTCGGCGTCATTTCAATGTTTTTGCCATGGATTTCTGTTTCTGTACTTGGATTTAGTCAAACTATAAATGGTATGCACGATAAAGGCATATTGGTGTTTTTATGTTTTGCAGCCAGCGGAATTATTGCCTATTTAGGAGATCAAACTAAAAATCTTGATAAGACTATGTGGGCGGTTACATTAATCGCGGGTGCATTAGCATTATTAATGGTTATTTGGTTTTATTTTCAAGTCACGGGAGATGGAAATGTGTTTGGGGGTTCACTCATCGGTTTTGGACTTTATATCGCTGGCATTGCAGCTTTAGGAATTCTTATTGCTGCGTATATGTTCAGATCACCAACAGACAACATTAAAGATGGTTTTAACAGCATTAAAAAAGACCTTGAAAGTAAAATAGGCAATACGGGAAATACCACAGGAAATATAACCCGTGATGAAACGATAAATAATACCGGCAATCCAAATCCACCTCTTTAATTAAATAAAAATATTTATGAAGAGCATTCTTAAAAAAGAATGCTTTTTTTATTTAAAGAAGATTCAAAAAAATTTGCCATGATACTCTCATTAGTAGCAATTTTTTCTTTACTAATTTTATGAAATAATCGGGTTCATCATTAAAGAGACTTATAGAAATTATGCATCCAAATACAAGTTTAGAAAA
>JBEPVC010000132.1:0-6318 GCA_041691235.1 Chitinophagaceae bacterium | reverse complement strand
GATCACGAAGATGACGGGTATGATGATTTTATAAGAAAAATTCCGGTTGAGGAAAGAGATGAACAATTAATTTTCCAGGATAGCTCTGTAAATAATTAAATTATTTAATAAACATAACTAAGCATAAATCTTATTTACTACATCTTTATATTTTTCCATAATTACTTTTCTCTTAAGGCTTAACTTAGGTGTCATCTCGCCTGTTTCTATGCTCCAGTCATTTGGAAGTAATTCAAACTTTTTTATTTGCTCAACATTATTAAATTGAATGTTGTAATGCTCAACTTCATTTTTAAATAATTCTACAATGTGTGGATTTTTTATAATTTCTTCATTAACTGAATCTTCAATGTTATGCTCTTTGAGCCATTTCTTTAATGCATTAAATGATGGAGTTATTAATGCGCCTACATATTTTCTATCAGCGCCAATAACCATTATATTTTCAATATACGGCGATTCCTTCAACGCGTTTTCAACCACTACTGGTGCCACATATTTTCCGCCACTTGTTTTAAACATCTCCTTCTTACGATCAGTTATTTTTAAAAATTTATTGTCAACCATCATTCCTATATCGCCGGTTTTAAACCATCCATCTTCCATGGCATCAGCAGTAAGATCAGGCCGTTTATAATAACCGATCATTATGTTTGGACCCTTGCATAATACTTCACCATCATCTGCAAATTTCACCTGCACATTATTTATCAACGGCCCTACTGTTCCAAACATTCTTCCATCGGCCTGGTAACGGTTTACACTTATAACCGGTGAAGTTTCAGTTAACCCATATCCTTCCATGATAATAATCCTTGCAGCCGTAAAAATTCTTATCAATTTTACCTGGCAGGCAGCGCCTCCACTTACAATACATTTTATTTCATTTCCCAATGCTTCTCTCCATTTGCTAAAAATTAACTTATTGGCAATGGAAAGTTGCATCCTGTATAAAAAACCCTGGTTCTTATTTATTTCAAACTTTACTGCAAGTGAATGTGCCCAAAAAAATAATTTTCTTTTCAACCCTTTAAGCTCATTCCCTTTTTGTATTATTTTTTCGTAAACTTTTTCAAGTAACCTGGGAACAGTTGTAAACATTTGGGGTTGCACTTCTCTTAAATTTTCTGAAATCTTTTCAAGATTTTCAGCAAAATAAATAGACGTTCCTTTATATAAATAGATGAAAGTTACCATTCGCTCAAAGATGTGATTAAGCGGAAGAAAACTTAATGCTTTCATATTTTCTCCGGGAGGAAAACAAGGCAGGCTATCTAAAACATTACTCAAAATATTTTTATGAGAAAGCATTACACCTTTTGGCTTACCTGTTGTGCCTGAAGTATAAATAATAGTAACGAGATCTTCGTATTTAATTTTATCAGAAATAATTTTTACCTGCGAAATAAGATCATCATTTGCAAAAGATAGTATTTCTTTCCAATGCTTTACTCCTTCTATTTTTTCAAAAGAATAAATTTCTTTTAGCGCCGGAAGATTTTTTTTTATTGAATTTACTTTCTCAAATAATTCGTGATCATTTACAAAAACAAATTTTACAGCGGCATCGCTAAATACAAATTCAAGCTCATTAACATTAACTGTGGGATATACCGGCGTTAGAACAGCGCCAATTTGCTGAACGGCAAGATCAAGAAAAAGCCATTCAGGACGATTTTTGGAAATTACTGCAATTTTATCTCTTCCTTCGGCAGTATTATCTCCGCTACCAATTCCCATTTGCAATAAACCGGCGCTAAATTTATTTACAATATCTGCTACCTCAAGATTTGAATATTTTTTCCAGATGCCGTTTTCTTTAGCTGCCATCATTGTTGCGGCCGGAGCACTCTTCTGATTCAATTCAAGACAATCAAACAATCGGGTGGGTTCAGTCATAATCAGGCTTCGTTATTTAAAGGTTTTGCGTCCTTCATTAAAAGCAATATTCTAAATTAAGCAATAAAGAGATAAGTACGTTTGTAGCTACCTAACGAAATTGTCAGTGATAGAATTGTCCTTCCGGGATTTTAAAAATTCTTCCTTGCTGAAATTTATTGAAAGCAGAATTTTCTTCAGCGTGAGTGCTGGTCCAACTTTGATAGTTCGAAAGGTTTTGAGTTGCTCCAAAGATCCATTGATTGTATGCAGGAAATAATCCTTCTTCTAAAAGTTGTTCCTGCTTTTCAAAAAGCCTGAAAGAAAATTTGCTTGCATAAGTTTGATCCCAATCAAGAATGAAACGCGTTCTAATCATTGTAAGTGTTTCTGCATTCAAACCATTTACTACAACACTATTTTGCTTGTTCATTGTTGTTAAAAAGGCAATCTCAAAATTATTTTTGTCTTTGGTATTTGCCACCAAATTCTGATCAGCAAAAAGTTTTTTATATCCATCCAATAAAATATTTTTTATTTCCGCGGTGCGGGAAGTAAATGATTCAATGTTTATAAAAATTTCTCCATAAAGAATGCTCCATATTTTATCAGTAGTTAGAAAATAATATTTTGCTGCGTTATAATAATTGCTTCCATAAGACGGATCTTGCTGAATACCTTTCTCCCATTGTTTTATTGCGTCGTAGTCTTGCTTGCTCCAAAGCATTTCACCATAATCATTATATAAAGCACCATCTTTAGGATAGCTTTTTATTGCTTTTTTATATATTTTTTCGGCGTCTTTATCCTGGCCTAAAGCTCTATAAATCGTTCCTGCAATCTGGTACGTTTGATCGTCTGCATTATCTTTCTCCAGCAAGGGTTTAATAGTTTCAAGCGCTTTCTGATTTTCTTTTTGAAGATAATAATCATAAGCAAGGTCTTTGGCAATTTCAATATTGTCCGGCGCCTGGGCAAGCGCCCTGGTTAAAATAAGCGACGCATTGGCATAATCACCCTGACGCATAAACGCTTTTGCATTTTCATGCAGCTTATCCGCATCTTCAGCCTGTGAAAAAACTGCGATTGCAAAAAAACAAAAGAAAAATGCTAACAGGATTTTTTTCATTTGATAAAGATAAAAAATACTTTTGTTGGCAGGCTTGTGTAAATGTGTAAGTAAGTTAGAAAATAAGATGTGTAAGCAAACCATCTCTCAATTTAGGCTCGAACCATGTGCTTTTAGGCGGCATAACATTGCCGGTGTCTGCTATGTCAAATAATTGCTGCACACTTACAGGATATAAACTAAATGCAACAGCCATCTCTTTAGCGTTTACCCTTCTTTCTAATTCTTTAAGTCCCCTGATTCCCCCGATAAAATCTATTCTTTCATCAGTCCGCTGATCTTTTATTCCCAGCACAGGCTCCAATAAATTGTTTTGTAAGATCGTAATATCAAGTATGCCGATTGGATCAGTAGCGAATGAACCATCAAGAGCTGCAAGCCTATACCAGCTTCCATCAAAGTACATTCCGAAATTATGTTCGTCTTCCGGAGAATAGGCTTCAGTTAATTTTTCTGTCGAAAAATTTTTATTAATTCTATCTAAAAATTCTTCTTTTGATAATCCATTTAAATCTTTAACCGCCCTGTTATACTCCATTATTTGTAATTCTTTTGCAGGAAACAAGGTGGTGAGAAAATAACCTGCACTTTCATTATCTGATAATTGATACTTTACTTTTGCAGCTGAAGCGGCTCGATGATGGCCATCAGCTATATAAGTACATTCAACCTGGGTTTCAAAAATTCCGGTTATGTCATCGATTACTTCTTCATCACTAATTACCCAAATGGAATGTTGTACGTTGTCATCTGCAATAAAATCATAAACAGGACTTTTTTCAGACTTCCACTTTTCAATAATTTCATTAAAGTCATCTACATCTCTGAAAGCAAGAAACACATTACCGGTTTGTGCGCCTGTAATTTTTATATGATTGATGCGATCTAATTCTTTTTCGGGCCTTGTCAATTCATGTTTTTTAATCAGGCCTTCTTCATAATCCTTAACAGAGCTGCAGCATACAAGCCCTGTCTGCCTTTTGCCATTCATAATCAGCTGATAAATGTAATAGCAGGGTTTGCTTTCACTAAAAATAACTGAACGGCTCACAAACGCATCCAAATTTTCTTTGGCCTTTTCATATACTTCCTGACTATGAACATCAATTGTTGCGGGAAGATCAATTTCACTTTTTGTTATGTGCAAAAACGAGTATGGATTTCCTTCCGCCTCTACCTTAGCCTCTTTGCTGCTTAGTACATCGTAAGGTTTTGACGCCACTTGTTTCGCAAACTGTGGCTCCGGTCGTAGTGCTTTAAAGGGATTAACTGAAATCATGCGTATTATTAAACTGGCCTTTGAGTCAAAATATTTTTTTGCAAAGGATGCAAATATAGATAATCAAGTTATATTATTATTTCCCGGTATTTAAAAGAATTTTTTTTTCAAATTCATTCATAACATCTATAAGATATTCTACGCTGATTAAAGGCAGCGCATTATAAATTGATGCACGAAAGCCCCCAACAGATCGATGTCCTTTTATTCCATAGATTTTATGAGATTCTGCAAAATCAAGAAACTGCTTGTCCAAATTTGGATCTTTCATTACAAAACAAACATTCATTTTACTTCTGTCTTCTTTGGCGGCTGTTGGTTTAAAGAGACGGCTGCATTCAATCGCACCATAAAGCATGGCTGCTTTTTCATTATTAATTTTTTCAATCGCGGGAATACCGCCCATTTCTTTTAACCACCTAAGGGTAATCATAGAAACATATACAGCAAAAACAGGCGGAGTGTTCAGCATGCTTCCTTCTTTTATATGATTGCGGTAATCCATAATGGATGGCAACGCACGCTTAACTTTTCCGAGTATATTTTTATTTACTACAACAAGATTTACTCCCGCAGGCCCCATGTTTTTTTGAGCGCCAGCATAAATAAGCGCAAAAGAATTAAAGTTTAGTTGCCTGCTAAAAATATCGCTGCACATGTCTGCTACCAATGGCATGCTAACATCAGGAATCGTTTGCCATTGTGTTCCATAAATTGTATTGTTGGTTGTAATGTGAAAATATTTTGCATCGTTAGGAACCGCAAAATCTTTAGGAATAAAATTATAATTGGTTTCTTTAGAAGTGCAAACAACATCTACATTTCCAAAAATTTTCGCCTCTTTAATTGCCTTGGAACTCCATACACCTGTATCAGCATAAGCGGCTGTTTCTTTTTCATTCAAAAGATTCATTGGAACCTGCATAAACTGTGTAGATGCACCGCCATGTAAAAATAAAACTTCGTGATCATCATCAAGATTCATCAGATCTCTTACTAATGATAGTGCTTCACTCATTATCCCTTCAAAAAGTTTAGTACGATGCCCCATTTCTAAAATAGAAACCCCGGAATTATTATAATCCAATATTGCCTGAGATGCCTGTTCAAAAACGGTTTGCGGAAGTACGGAAGGGCCTGCGTTAAAATTGTGAACGTGCTTGCCTGTAATAGAAATGCCTTGATTAATTAAATTCATTAAATTTAAAAATTTGTTGCAAATGTAAGGCAAATTATAGCCTTTACTTTTGAAGTTATTCTTCTTCCCTACCCTTGATTTTACTGTTTTGCCATTTTTCATTAAGCTCTTGAAATCCTTTGAGATCGCTTTCAGAAAAAGTTTGGGAAACTAAACTTGAAAGATCCGGCTGGCCTGCATTAACCCACGCAGTATACCAAAAAGATGCTACTGCAAATATGGCCTGGCGCATTCTTCGCTCAACCATATTATTAAGCTTATTATTGAATGCAATCGTAAATGCAGAAGAATATTGGCGTATAAGAACATTGTTTCTTTTTTCAAAAGAATATTTCCTATCACCAGGAAATTGATTTGACAAACTCTTTTCAATACTCAAAACCGAATCAGCTTCCTTTCCGCTCTCAAGCACCCGTGCCCATATAAATGCACCCGGGTTTTTAATATACATCGCCTTACCAATAAAAAAATCAAATTGTTTATCTGCAAGCAATTCCGGCACACGACTTTCCCAAAATGCATGAATGCCTTTTTGATTAGTAAGCTGTCCATTATGATTGCTGCTTGCATGAAGAGGTACATGTGCATCTGCAATGTAGTGGCCAATTTCAGCGCTATTCTTCATTATTAAAGAAAAATTTTTTTCTTTAAACGCATTTGTCAAACGCGTAAGCATTATCTGCACATGCCACGGTACAATACCATTTGCAATTAAAGTATCTTCTCCAAATTTTGCGACAGCATCTTTCCAATTATGCGGTAATTCGCTGTAGGGATAAGGACCATAATGATCAATGTCAATGTAATGACGCGGCCCTTCTGCTGCAACAGCAT
>JBEPVC010000131.1:0-6329 GCA_041691235.1 Chitinophagaceae bacterium | reverse complement strand
GAGTGTAAATGAAAATTTAAATAAATTTACATCTACGAAACTCCTACTAATTTAATGTTAAAGGTAAATTAGCGGTAATTATTAATTTAAACAGTTGTTTTAATTTTAGGGTGATAGAAAAAAATACCAATTCTAAGGCATGTGTTTTGATAATTAAAATTTACCGACGAATTATATACAATTTAAAAATTTCATAAATGAAAACGAAGAACATCTTACTTACAGTACTAATTAGTGCTATTACAACCCTGGGGGTTATTTTTGGATACAATAAATATCAACACAACAATAATAATCCTAATTTTCAATCGACAAACATTCCATCTAATTATAAGTATGCTGGCTTTTTTGATGGAAATGGTAACCCCACCGGAGGCCCTGTAGATTTTACGCAAGCCGCAGAAGCCGCGATACCTACAGTGGTTCATATAAAAACAAAAACAAATCCACACCAGGTTAGCAATAATCTGCCAAATCAAAAAAACCCTTTTTCAGATCTTTTCGGAGATGATGATCTTTTCAACCAGTTTTTTGGAAATGGCAGGCAACAGCGTATGTTACCACAAATGGCGTCAGGCTCTGGTGTAATTATAAGTGATGATGGATATATTGTTACCAATAACCATGTAGTTGCAGGTGCTGATGAAGTAACGGTAACTTTAAGCAACAGGAAAACATATACAGCAAAAGTTATTGGAGCAGATCCATCTTATGACCTTGCAGTCGTAAAAGTTGATGCAAAGAATTTGCCTTTTATGTTATACGGAAATTCTGATGACGTAAAAATTGGTCAATGGGTCTTGGCCCTTGGTTATCCTCTTAATATAGATGCAACAGTTACTGCAGGAATTATTAGTGCGAAGTCAAGATCATTAGGTTTAAACCACGATAAGGCAGGAGGAAGATCAATGGCAGTGGAATCTTTCTTACAAACTGATGCTGCAGTTAATATGGGTAACAGTGGCGGCGCCTTAATAAATACAAGCGGTCAATTGATCGGAATTAATTCAGCAATCGCCTCCCCAACCGGGTATTACAGCGGATACTCTTATGCGATTCCGGTTAACATTGTAAAAAAAGTAATTAATGATCTGGTGAAATATGGAAGTGTACAAAGAGGTTTCCTAGGCGCAATGTTTATTGATGCAGGCTTACTTACTGACCAGGATAAGAAAAAAGAAAATATTCCTTCAAGCGCTGATGGTATATACATTACTGATTTAACTAAAGATGGCGCTGCTATACAAGCAGGGATAAAAAAAGGAGATATCCTTAGAAAAATAAACAACGTAACAATTAATTCAGGTTCTGAGTTGCAGGAACAATTGAGCAACTATAAGCCCGGCGATAAAGTAAATGTAACTTATGAAAGAGATGGCGCTCAAAATAATGTGCAGGTAACTTTAAAAAATAATGTAGGCAATTATGATATTGTAAAAGAAGATGTAATGCTTGATAAACTTGGCGCTGATTTAGTTACCCTCGATCCCAAAAAAGCAAAAGAATATGGAATTAACGGCGGAGTTATCGTTAAAAAAATAAATGAAGGAGCAATTAACGATCAAACAAGAATGAGAGACGGGTTTATTATTACTAAAGCAAATGGAAAGGATGTAAAATCCGTAGATGATTTAAAAACGATAATTGGCAATGACAAGCAGGTAACTATTGAAGGTATTTATCCGGGCTATAGTGAGCCGTTTCAATATCCTTTGGTATTAGATGATTCAGATCAATAAATAAAAAAAATTATTGTATAAAAAAACCACGACAAAAAAACGTGGTTTTTTTATCATTGTCAAACATATTTTTATGTAGGCTCTGAAAGCATTGGCAATTTTTCAAAAACCAAATATCCCCAGGCATTTAAAAAAACATGATCTTGCTGATCGAAATTAACATCATCTCCTCCAAACACATTTCTAAATACGCCGTGCACTCCTTTTACCTGGAAATTTTTTTCATAAGAGCAACAATTTAAAATTACCAGCACCTGGTCATTTCCATTTTTCCTGAGATAAGAAAATACTTCGTGATCATCAGGATGCGAAACAATTTTTGTAAGTACATTAGGATCGCCGGCTCGCAGGCATTTGTTGGAACTGTGTAAAATCAAAAGTGTTTTATAGAAGTCATGCATATAAAAATTTCCATCCCATTCAATTGGATCTTTTTCAAAAAATTTCAATCGCTTTTTATTCGGCATTTCCTGCCCGCTGTAGATCATTGGCATTCCATTCCACGTACAGCTAAAAACTGCCATTAGGTTTGCAGCATCGCCATATTTTTCAAATTCGGTTCCGTTCCAGCTGTTTTCATCATGGTTGCTGGTAAAATATGTTCTGAATCCGCTTACAGGAAATTCAGTTACTGATTTATACAAAACCGTAATCAACGCCTGCAAATTCATTCTTCCATGATAAAATTCTTCTGACGCATGCATCCATCGCCACGTGTATGTTGCATCAAACACCACATGATAAGATGGCTTTTCACATTCAGCCAGCCAAAAAAGATTGTCTTTGATTTTTGAAACTTTCTTTTTTGCATAAATCCAAAAGTCAAGCGGAACAAGGTGGGCCATATCGCAACGAAAGCCATCAATATCACATTCATTAATCCAAAACCTCATATCATCAACCATCGTTTGCCATAGCTCCGGATTCTCATAATTTAATTGTGATACATCCATCCAGCCCTGCGGGTGATGCAATTCATTGTTGTTGTCATAGCAATAATACTCAGGATGGTCTGCAATCCAGTGGTGATCATTTCCAGTATGATCGGCTACCCAATCGATTATTACTTTCAGCCCTAATTCATGGGCTTGATCGACTACATTTTTAAAATCCTGTATCGTACCGAATTCCGGATTAATTTCTTTATAATTTTTTACGGCGTAATAACTTCCGAGCGTGCCTAATCTTTCAAATTCGCTGATGGGAGTTATTGGCATAAACCAAAGTATTTTAACTCCCATATCCTTAAGTCGTGGTAAATGTTTTGAAAATGCTTCAAACGTGCCTTCAAGAGTATACTGTCTTACATTAACTTCATAAATGTTTGCGGAATAACTCCATTTCGGATGCATAGATTTTTTCTGTTTGTGCGCCATAGATTGAATGAAATTAAAAATTAAAAATAATCATTATTAATCTTTCGTTGGCTTGTGGCTTGCCCTTGTGGTTGTAACTTTGATTTCTATTGACACATGAAAAAATTTAACGTCCCTGTAAATTATCGCAGTGATTTTATTACTGCCATCAAAAATAAGCGTAAGCAAAACGACAAGCTTAAAAAAGACTTTGCGCCTACTTTGCTTGATTTTGGTGAAGTGCAAATTTATCTTGCACGTCATTTTGGTTTTTGCTACGGCGTGGAAAATGCTATTGAAATTTCGTTTAGAATTGTTGAGGAAAATCCTGGAAAAAAAATTTATTTATTAAGCGAAATGATTCACAATCCGCTGGTAAATGACGATCTCATAAAAAGAGGCGTGAAATTTTTAATGGATACGAAAGGCAACACACTCATATCTTTCAGCGAACTCAATAAGGAAGATATTGTTATTGTGCCTGCATTCGGTACTACATTGCAAATAGAAAAGGATTTAAAAAAAATTGGAATTAAAGTAGAAAAATATAATACTACCTGCCCTTTTGTTGAAAAAGTATGGAACCGCGCAGAAGCAATATCCAAAAAAAAATATTCAATAGTTGTTCATGGTAAGCCGCAGCATGAGGAAACACGTGCAACCTTTAGCCATAGTGCTAACACTGCACCCACTGTAGTTGTAAATGATATGAATGAAACTATTGAGTTAGGAAAATACATTCTTGAAGAAAAACCTTTCCAGCAGTTTTATAAAGAGTTTGAGGGACGTTATTCTGAAGGCTTCGATGTGGAAAACGATTTGCAAAGAATTGGTGTGGTAAATCAAACCACTATGCTGGCAAGCGATACACAAGCCATTGCTGATTATCTTAAAAATATAATGATAAAAAAATATAATCTTTCTGAAAAAAATATCGAAGAAAGATTTGCGGATACACGTGATACGCTTTGCTACGCAACCTACGAAAACCAAAGTGCTGTATATGAGATGTTGCAGGCAGATGCAAATCTTGCAATTGTAGTTGGCGGATATAACAGTTCAAACACTTCACATCTTGTTGAGCTGTGTGAAGAAAAATGTCCAACTTATTTTATTCGTTCGGATGAAGATATTATTTCTTCAAAAGAGATAATGCATTTCAATCTTCACAAGAAAAAAGAAGTTACCACAGTTTCTTTTTTGCCGGAAAAAAAACCAATAACGATACTTTTGACGAGTGGCGCAAGTTGCCCCGATGCACTCGTTGAAGCGGTAATCAATAAGCTTGTTTTATTTTGTAAACCTTCAAAAACAGTTGCCGAAGTTATAGAAGAGTTTGTGTGATCAACTGAAGGTTACAAATTATGATCAAATCGGATGGCAAATTTTCTTTACCAGCTTTAATGCAAAGTCAAGTTGTTCCTTCTCTGTAAGGTTTGTGTTATCTAACTCAACCGCATCATCGGCTTTACGGAGCGGGCTAACTTTTCTATGAGAGTCAATATAATCGCGCATTTCAATATTCGATTTTATTTCCTCTAAAGTGATATTCGGATTTTTTTCAAACATTTCTGAAAATCTTCGCTCCACTCTTACTGCTTCATCTGCCACCATAAATATCTTAGCTTCAGCATCCGGGAAAACGGTTGTGCCAATGTCGCGGCCATCCATAACAATTCCTTTATCCTTTCCCATTTTTTGCTGAACGCTTACTGCAAATTTTCTTACATCTTTTAAAGTTGCTATTTCACTTACTTTTTCTGCAATAATCAGATCGCGGATTATATACTCAACATTTTCTCCGTTCAAATAAATTTCCGACTGTTGTGAATATTCATTTACAATAAAATAAAGGGTAATATTTTTCAGCGCTGCTTTAATTTGTTTTTCATCAGTTACGTCAATATTGTTTCGTAAAAAATACAATGTGATAGCACGATACATTGCGCCGCTGTCTATATACACATACCCCAGTTTCTTTGCTAATTGTTTTGCTAATGTGCTCTTACCGCATGACGACCATCCGTCTATTGTAATTATAATTTTACCCGTCATTTTACAAAAATGAGACAAATAAAAAGAAGCGCAAAATCCTAAAGGAAAAGAATAAAAAAAGCCATCGGTTAAGATGGCTTTTCTATATAATTTAAATAAAAATTAATCAGCTTTTTGAGGCCTCTTCTTTTGTCAGGGCTTCCTTAATTTCAAAAATAATTTTTGCATTTTCCTTATCAAGACCAGCTAACAGTATATCCCCGTTTTTAATATGCAAATTTAATATCTCTTCAGCAAGAGGATCTTCAAGATATTTCTGAATTGCCCTGTGCAAAGGCCTTGCGCCAAACTGCGAATCATATCCTTTTTCAGAAATGAACTTCTTAGCTTCCTCCGTAAGTTCAAGAGTCAGGCCAAGATTATGAAGACGTTTCGTTACGCCTTTCATTAAAATGTCAATGATTGAAAAAATATTGTCTTCGGTAAGCTGGTTAAATATAACCACATCATCTATCCTGTTTAAAAACTCAGGACTAAACGTGCGTTTAAGCGCTTTTTCAATTACAGCCTTATTATTTTCTTCTGAATTTTTAGCTCTTGATGCAGTAGTAAAACCTACACCATCACCAAAGTCTTTCAACTGTCTTGCACCAATGTTGGAGGTCATAATGATCATGGTATTCTTGAAGTCAATTTTTCTACCAAGGCCATCAGTAAGTTGTCCGTCATCTAATACCTGGAGTAAAATGTTGTAAATATCAGGATGCGCTTTCTCAATTTCGTCAAGTAGGATTACAGAATAAGGTTTGCGTCTAACCTTCTCAGTTAGCTGACCGCCTTCTTCATATCCCACGTAACCCGGAGGTGCACCAATTAACCTGGATACAGTAAATTTTTCCATGTATTCACTCATGTCAATGCGAATAAGTGCATCATCACTATCAAACATGTATCTTGCCAAAGCACGCGCAAGCTCTGTTTTACCAACTCCGGTAGGGCCAAGGAATATGAAAGTTCCTATAGGTTTCCTTGGATCTTTTAATCCAACCCTGTTTCTTTGAATTGCTTTTACAACTTTTTGAATAGCTTCATCCTGTCCAACAACTGCACCTGCAAGATCCTGAGCCATCCTGCGAAGTTTTTCTGTTTCTGCCTGCACCATTCTTTTTACAGGAATACCCGTCATCATACTTACTACTTCTGCAATTGCTTCTTCGTCTATGGGAAACCGTTTGTGCTT
>JBEPVC010000130.1:0-6377 GCA_041691235.1 Chitinophagaceae bacterium | reverse complement strand
TTTACGAAAATAAAGTTGGCCCTTTGGGATTATTGTGTGGAAGTTTTCCAAGATGAGCATAAGCCTTTGCGGTTGCTTCTCTTCCGCGCGGAGTGCGCATAATAAAACCTTCCTGTATTAAAAATGGTTCGTACACTTCTTCAAGCGTTCCTGTTTCTTCACCTACGGCTGTTGCAATTGTGGTAATGCCAACCGGTCCGCCTTTAAATTTTTCAATTATTACACTTAGTATCCTATTGTCCATTTCATCTAAGCCATATTCATCCACATTCAATGCTTTTAGCGCGTGCTCTGTAATAGCGAGATCAATAACCCCATTGGAAAGAACCTGTGCAAAATCGCGAACCCTTCTTAAGAGCCCATTTGATATTCGCGGAGTGCCACGGCTTCTTCCTGCAATTTCTTTTGCAGCATCCGAAGTAATTTTTGTGTTGAGTATAGACGCAGAACGTAAAATTATTTTTTGTAACGTTTCTGCATCATAATATTCCAATCTTGATTTTATACCAAACCTTGATAGTAATGGTGCTGTAAGCAGCCCGCTTCTTGTGGTTGCACCAATTAATGTAAATGGATTAAGATTTATTTGTACACTTCTTGCATTTGGCCCCGTATCAATCATAATATCAATACGAAAATCTTCCATCGCTGCATACAGGTATTCTTCAACTACATTACTAAGGCGATGAATCTCATCAATGAATAATACATCATGGGGTTCAAGGTTAGTAAGAAGTCCGGCAAGATCGCCAGGTTTTTCAATAACAGGACCGCTGGTTTCCTTAATATTAACTTCAAGTTCGTTGGCTACAATGCGGCTTAGTGTCGTTTTTCCCAATCCCGGAGGCCCATGAAAAAGAATGTGATCAAGTGCTTCATTACGTTGTTTTGCGGCTTTAATAAATATTCGCAGGTTTTCGATTATTTGCCTTTGCCCGCTGAACTCTTCAATTACAGCCGGCCTGATGTTATTTTCAAACTCTTTATCTGCCGCTGTTAATATTTCTTTCCCCGTGTTTAAATTTTGATTAGACATTTGTTATCTTTATCAGCCTTGTAAAACTAAACTTTTTAAAGCTAAAGTATTACGCTACCCTCAAGAGAAAATTATTGGCTTATCGTTTCAGTTTATGTTAACAAATTTTTCTAAGATGCTGAACAATGGAACCTTTCACCAATCCATTTCACCATTAATCAAAAGTGATTGATTATGCAAAAAATTACAAGTTAGCTTTGCCTATGCGTAAAATAACCCGGCGTTATTGGGTATGCCAAATTTTAGGTTGGGGTGGATGGACATCTCTGAACCTTTTCTTTGTCTATCTTTTTGCAAATGATATGTATCTGAAGCAGCCTGAATCAAGAAGACTATTTTTTGCCGTCTTATTCATAGAGTTTCTTTGGTATATTCTTGCAACACATTTTCTGAGGTTCATTCTAAAAAAAATCGGCTGGATAAAATTTGCAACCAACAAAGTAATTGTATTATTTATTGTTGGTGTTACGTGTATTGGCTTGCTAAGTTATTACGGGGCAAAAACCACAGCAGTTGTTACGGGGAATTCATTAGTAGAATATGAAAAAAGGCAGGGTCTGCAGCAGGCAATCTCTAAAGAACAAAGTCTTGGCATTGCCGATAGTAAATACTATTTGGCGGATAAAAACAACCCGAAAGATTCCACTACCTACCAGGCAGCCCAGGTCATAAAAAAAAGTACGGGCTGGTATAGAGATAGCAATGGTTCCTGGCAATATGAAGACCAGAGAAAGGGAAGATTTTGGTGGGACATTATTTTTAATTTTATTTTGATTGCATTATGGCTGCTTCTTTACATGGTATGGCATTACCTTGAGCGTAACCGTAAAGATGAAGTGGATAAACTAAGCCTTGAAAAAACGGTAAAGGAACTTGAGCTCAATACCATTAAATCGCACATCAATCCTCATTTCATTTTTAATTCATTAAACAGTATCCGGGCGTTGGTAGATGAAAATCCTAAACGGGCAAGGTCGGCCATAACAGAGCTTTCTAACATTTTGCGCAGCAGCATGCAGATAGAAAAAATGGAGACGGTTCCTTTGCATAAAGAGCTTGATATTGTAAAAGATTATCTTGCACTGGAGCACATGCGATTTGAAGAGCGGTTAAAAATTGAAATGGATATTGATGAAGATACGCTGGAACAACCGGTCCCTCCGATGATGCTGCAAACGCTGGTTGAAAATGCCATCAAGCATGGCATCAGCAAAAAAATTAAAGGTGGTACGGTAAAGGTGATTTCGCGATTTACCAATAACCATTTTGAACTGATAGTACAAAATACCGGGATACTCGACGGTAACCCGCTTGAAGAAGGCTTTGGCTTTAAAAGCACACGCGACAGATTAAAATTCTTATATCATGGCAAGGCTGACTTCCAGATTACACCTATTAATGGTAGTGAAGTGGAAGCTAAAATTGTAATGCCAGTGTCTTATTGATTTTTTTAAAACTAAAAAATTCCCTTCAAAAGAAAAATCAATTTATTTTTACTATTGGAGAAAATTTCATTGTGAACTCATAAATTTTTTTATTATGCAAAAAGCAATCATTATTGATGATGAGCGTCTTGCCAGGAATGAATTAAAAAAGCTATTGCAGGAATTTCCGGAAGTGGAGGTAATTGGTGAAGCAGCAAATGCTAACGAAGGAATTGAAAAAATCGAAAGCCTTAATCCTGATCTCATTTTTCTTGATATTCAAATGCCAGGTAAAAGCGGGTTTGATATGCTTACACAAATTGAAAAAGCGCCACATGTAATTTTTGTTACAGCCTATGATGAACATGCTCTCAAAGCATTTGAGGTAAACGCATTGGATTATTTAATGAAGCCTGTAGAACCCAAAAGGCTTGCAGATGCTTTATTAAAGTTGAAACAAAAAGATGAAGAGGAATTACTCTCTTACAACAATCGCGGAATGCTGCATGAAAATGACCAGGTTTTTGTAAAAGATGGCGAAAGATGCTGGTTTGTAAAACTATCTGAAGTTCGCCTTTTTGAAAGCGTAGGAAATTATGCAAAAGTTTTTTTCGGTAACAATAAACCGCTTATTTTAAAATCCCTTAATGCGTTAGAAGAAAGGCTTGATGATAAAATATTTTTTCGCGCTAACCGGAAACACATTATAAACCTTCGAATGATTGATAAAATTGAACCATATTTTAATGGCGGACTTTTATTGGATTTAACCGGAGGCGAAAAGATTGAGGTGAGCCGCAGGCAAGCAGTTAAGTTTAAAGAGATGATGAGTTTGTAAAGTTAACCTTGCGTATTTTCTTATATAGTCTTCACAGGTATTGAATGTATTGCTGAAGCCATCTCCATTATTAGCGATTCATCTTTTTCTATTGCATTACCTACAACAATTACATCAGCACCGGCTTTACAATTGAGGTAAGCTTTCTCCGGTTGTGTAATTCCCCCGCCAATAATTAGCGGAACAGAAATGCAATTAGCAACTTTTTCGATCATGCTTTCGGCAACAGGCCTTTTTGCACCACTTCCTGAATCCATATAAATTAATTTCATGCCAAGCATTTCACCTGCCATGGCAGTACACATCGCAATTTCATTTTTATCAGCAGGCAAAGGAGATGCATTTGAAATATAAGAAACGGTAGTAGGAGCGCCACCATCAATAACCATATAGCCCGTGCTCATAATTTCGAGGCCACTTTTTTTAACCACCGGTGCACTTACAACATGCTGGCCAATCAACAAATCTGCATTGCGTCCGCTTATCAAAGAAAGATACAGCAATGCATCAGCATATTTTGAAACCTGGTTAGCGCTTCCCGGAAAAAGAATTACGGGTATGGTACAATTTGCTTTTATAAATTGAACACATTCATCAATATAATTTGATACAACGAGGCTGCCGCCCACAAAGAAATAATCAACCTTTGCCGCAACAGCGAGGTCTATAAGCTGTTGCATTTTTACATCATCAACCTTATCCGGGTCAACTAAAACGGCAAAAGATTTTTTACCTGAAAGCTTTTTTTCACAGAGTGCGTTGTATATACCTTTTAACTTCATTTCCTGATGGTTGTATGCAAAAATGTCAATTTTTTTTGTCTTATAAAAATTAACTCTTAACAAATTACGCATTAATTCTATGCAAGCTGATACCGCAGGCGCAATCTTTTTAATTTTGTAATTTTAACGATGGTAGATGTTTTAAAGGAACTTGAATTTAAAACTGCACGCAGCGGCGGTAAAGGTGGCCAAAATGTAAACAAAGTAGAAACGATGGTAGAGGGATGGTTTCACATTGCCTCTTCAAATATTTTGAACGCTGAACAAAAGGAAATTTTATTTGAAAAGCTTGCAAATAAAATAACGGATAGTGGCTACTTACTTGTAAAAAGCCAGGCAGAAAGAACACAACTTGGCAACAAAGAAAACGTAATTCTAAAAATTCATCTCTTAATAAATAATGCTTTAATAAAAAGAAAAACAAGAAAGTCTACAAAGCCCACAAAAGCGTCTAAGGAAAAAAGAATAAAAGTAAAAAAGGGAAAAGGACTAATTAAAGAGGCCAGAAAAAAAATAAAAGACTATGAAGCGTAATACCAGGATAAATTTTTTGTTGCTGATAATACCTCTTTATTTTTTCACTTCATTTCAACAGCAAAAAATTCCGGCGAAATCGGCAATTATAAAAATCACTTTCAGAAATACCATTAAAGGCAGCAAAATTATTTTTAGAGATTCAACTTATACAAATGCTTTTCAGGAAAAATATATTATTACAAAGCTGAGATATTATGTAACCAATATTTCTTTGCAAAGAGATATGTTTTCTGCGAAAGAAGAAAACAGCTATCACTTAATTGATGAAAGTATTCCTGAATCGCAAACAGTAAATTTTTCAATTCCCGAAGGAGATTATAACGCAATAAATTTTTTATTAGGAGTAGATAGTTTGCATAACGTTTCAGGTGCACAAACCGGCGACCTTGATCCAACAAAAGATATGTTCTGGACATGGAACACTGGTTATGTGATGGCTAAAATGGAAGGCAATTCAAATTCTTCAAAAGAAGCAAATAACAAGTTTGAATTTCATATCGGCGGCTTTTCCGGCCCTTACAATGTGCTTAAGCAGGAACATCTTAATTTTCCGGGAAACAAATCAATTAATTTTTCAGAAGGGAAAACCTATGGAATTATTATAGACGCGGATATCAATACCTGGTGGCAAAATCCTAATGATATAAAAATCAGCGAACACGCTATAATAACTACTCCTGGGAAAAATGCACTTGCTATCAGCGATAATTATGCGAATATGTTTCAGATAGAAAAAATTATTTCACAATAAAATTTTTGATAATATTTTCTATGGAGAAAACAAGAATAGTCATATTGATCACATTCTTTATTGGCGCATTTGTTTTTTTTCTCGATGCAGGAAAAAGAAATGCAGAACAATTTTCATCTCCATATCATCCAACGCCTTTGAAATTAAAAATACCTGAAGGCTGGCCAAAGCCTTTTGCTAACATTTTTGCAAACAACCCACTTACCGAAGAAGGTTTTCAATTAGGAAGAAAATTATTTTATGACGGACGTCTTAGCAAAGATGGCAACTTTGCATGTGCATCGTGCCACCAGCAGTTTGCAGCCTTCGCCACTTATGATCATGATCTTAGTCATGGCTTTCATGATCAATTTACAACACGCAATGCACTGCCTCTTTTCAATCTTGCATGGACGCCGCTGCTGCATTGGGATGGCGGAGTGAACCATATTGAAGTGCAACCACTTTCTCCTATGACTGCTCCAAATGAAATGGCGGAAAATGTAGATTCTGTTTTAAACAAATTAAGAAAGGATACTTCTTATCAGCGAATGTTTAAGGATGCATTTGGCACCAGGCTTATAAATAGTCAGCGTATGTTGAAAGCGTTGGCGCAATTTGTTGGCGCACTTATTTCTTCCGATTCAAAATATGATAAAGTAAAAAGAGGAGAAGATAAATTTAATGCGGCTGAAGCGAGAGGATATGAATTGTATAAAATGAAATGTGCCGCTTGCCATAAAGAACCTTTGTTTACTGATTTTTCATTCAGAAATAACGGTCTTGCGCTTAATGATTTTTTAAAAGATTATGGACGAATGGGAATAACAGGTAATCCTGAAGACTCATTAAAATTCCGCGTGCCGACATTAAGAAATTTATCTGTTACCTATCCATATATGCACGATGGAAGATTATATTCTTTAAGCAATGTTATTGATCATTATGATACCGGAATTCAAAAAAGTGCAACATTAGATTCATTACTTGTAAACGGAATACATTTTACAAAAAATGAAAAAGAAGATCT
>JBEPVC010000129.1:0-6387 GCA_041691235.1 Chitinophagaceae bacterium | reverse complement strand
CCCGACCAGCTGATTACAAATCAGCTGCTCTGGCCAACTGAGCTACACTGGCAATTTGCCTTACATACAGCCTTGAAATGAACTTCCCAAATGTACATACGTATAAAGGTATTTTTTTGGGAAGGCAAAGGTAATGGAAAATGTTTAACGGAAAAATTTTGAAAAAGAAAATTTATTGGCAATAATTTTTGTTCATAAGCAACGCAAAGCGCCGAATTATCTGTTTTAAGAAAAGAAAGATTATTTAATTAACTGTAAAAAAAAATCCCCCAAAAATGGGGGATTGGTTATTTACTTTGTTTTTGTTTCAGGCTGCCATTTTCTCTTTTTTTCTTTTCATTTGAGTTATGACCGAATCAAGCGCGATATCAAAACTTTCTTCAAATGATTTCGAAGAATGTTTTACAAAAAAATCATGTCTTGGCACATGCACTTTTATTTCAGCAATCTTGTCTTTAATGGTGTGAACTACATTATCCAGTTTTAAAAAAACATCCACTTTAGTAATTCGCTCGTGAAACTGGTTAAGCTTTGAAAGCTTTTTTTCAACATAAGATACCAACTTAGAATCTGCTTCGAAATGCAGTGATTGAATGTTAACGTTCATAGAAGTCATAATTTTAAACGGTGAACAATAAAAATAATTCAGGTAAAAAATTTTAAATCATAGGCAAGAAAAAAGTTTTAAGGTGAGACATAAAAACCGTGTAATTGAAGATACATTTCAGAACGCATTATTCAAAGAAAAATTTCAAAAAAGAACTGTTTTCAAAGAAAAACTTTATCAGGCTTTAGGATGTGCCAGCTTATGAACCTGTTTCAGTTTCTCAATTGAATTGTGTGTATAAATCTGCGTCGATGCGAGGCTTGAATGGCCAAGCAATTCTTTTACAGCATTTATATCAGCTCCATTGTTTGTTAAATGCGTAGCAAAGCTATGCCGTAATACATGGGGACTCTTTCTCTCGTTTGTAGATACGGTTCCCAGGTATCGGTTCACTACTTTGTATACATATTTAGGATAGAGTTTTTTCTCTTTCTCAGTTTCCAGAAGATAAATATTTTCCGGTTCCTTAAAATATTTCCTTTTATAAGAAATATATTCTTCAACCTGAACGAGTAAATTATTATTTACCGGAATAACCCTTTCCTTGTTGCCTTTACCTAATACTTTTATTGAGTTATTACTTTTATCAACCTGCGATTCTTTTAAATTAATAAGCTCGCTAAGCCTTATCCCCGTTTGATAAAAAATATTAAGAATAAGGCTATTGGTTTTTCCTTTCCACGTATCCGGAAAATCAACATACCTGAACAACGTGTTTGTATCTTTTTGCTCAACAAAAGATGGAAGCCGTTTACTTATTTTCAGAGAGCTCACAGATGACATCGGGCTTGCTTCTATCTTGCCCATCTTTAACTGGTATTTAAAAAATGATTTTAAAGTTGAAATTTTACGATTAATTGTTTTTGACATCGTTTTATTTTCCTTCAACGATGCAAGCCATGACCTTACCACCGAAGGAGAAATTTCAGGCAGGCTTAATGAATTGTATTGGGTAATTATGAAATCAAAAAAGCCGGTAAGATCATTTTGATAAGAAATGATAGTATGCTTTGAATACCGCTTTTGAAAGGTAAGATAATCGAGAAATTCCTGCATGGAATGTGTTTCACTTAGAGGCATAAAAAAACCGGCAGGTATAAAGTTAATAAACTTCAGCCAACCGGAATAAGATATAAATAAGTAATACTAAACTTCTATTTTTCCACTTGCAATTTGTTGCCGGTAAACAGCCTTTAAAACCTCTCCACGTCTTTTAATAGATGGTTTTGTAAACGACTGGCGGTCACGAAGCTGCAATAGCGTGCGGCTCTTTTCAAATTTTTTCTTGTACTTTTTGAGCGCTTTATCAATATTTTCGCAATCTTTTGAATCGATAATCAACATAATTTTTCCTGATTTTTTTAAAGGAACGCAAAGATAAAGTATTTTTTTAAATTTAGAAATTCCCGGGATGATTATAATTTCAGCAAACACACATCATTATGTTTACAGGTATTATTGAAGCATTAGGTTCGGTAGAACAGATTACAAATGAAGGAAAAAACAAAACTTTTTACATTAAAAGCCCTATTGCAAACCAGCTAAAAATTGATCAGAGCTTATGTCATAATGGAATCTGTCTTACTATTGAAAATATTGCCGGCGATGTATATAAAGTAACCGCTATAAGCGAAACCCTAAATAAAACAAATGCCGGTAAATGGGAAAAAGGTGAGATTTTAAACCTTGAGCGATCTTTACAAATTGCCAGTCGCCTCGATGGACACATTGTACAAGGTCATGTTGACGGAACCGCTATTTGTACAAAAAGAAAAGATAAAGCAGGAAGTATTGAATTTACTTTCCGCATTAAAAAATCTTTCGCTTCGTTGATTATTGAAAAAGGCTCAATATGTATAAACGGAGTTAGCCTTACTGCGTTTAACGTAGGCAAAAACAATTTTACAGTAGGGGTAATTCCGTACACTTTTACTCATACTAATTTTAGCAAGCTACAGGAGAATGATGTAGTAAATATTGAATTTGATATTCTTGGCAAATACGTTCAGAGAATTATGAATCTGCAATCGAAATAATGGCTCTTGCATCAGTAAAGCGCATACACCAAAACTACATACCCGCGTTGGATAGTCTGCGCGGTATAGCTATTTTACTCGTAATTACTTTTCATTACTTCGGTGCATATTTTCATCTTTTTTCATTTGGATGGTCAGGAGTTGATCTCTTTTTTGTGCTTTCAGGTTATCTGATCACTTCACGACTGGCGGCGACAAGAAAAGATCCAAATTATTTTTCAAAATTTTACCGAAACCGTGCTTTGCGAATTCTGCCTCTCTATTATTTAGTGCTGATACTATGTTATATCGGATTTAATTTTCTTGCAAAAGAGTCACACCCCGGATTGCAATACTATAGCAGAAATGCAGCAAGCTTTTTTTTATTTTTGGACAATTGGACAATGATAAAAACAAATGTTCCTGCGGAAAACCAGCTTCAGCATTTCTGGTCGCTGGCAGTTGAAGAACAATTTTATATTATATGGCCATTGATAATTTATTTTCTTGCTGATAAAAAAAACTTGCTTGTATTTCTCTTTGCCGCAATCCTGTTAATTATTTCCGCGAGGTCTTTTCTGTATTTAAAATATCCCGGTTTCGTTAATTATCCGCATTATTTTTACAATACATTTTGCCGTATGGATGGTTTTATTATTGGCGCTATTGTATACTTTATTCAATTAAAAAAAATTGAAAAATATTTCAAATATTTTTTTCCCCTTACTCTCTTAATTCTAATTGTGGGCATTGCTATTGAAGGAACCGATTTCATTGGTCCATTTATGTCAACTGTGGGTTATTCTCTTGTCGCAATCTTTTATGGAGGATTAGTTCTATTTGCTACAAAACGCGAAACTCAAAAATCCCGGGCTGTTATATTGAACAGTAACTGGTTGGTTTTTCTTGGCAAAATCTCTTACGGATTATATATTTTTCATTGGCTGGTATTAAGATTTCTCCAGGGTAAGATCATTCATTATTTAGACTTTTATTTTTCTGCGTCGCAACAATTAGCATTATGGATATCGCTTTTCATTTGTTTAATAATAAGCATACTCTTAAGTATAATAAGTTATTTTTATTTTGAATTATATTTTCTAAAAAGAAAGGTGCGCTGACTTTTTTAGTATGACTTTTTACAAAACATATGGTTTGAAAGCGGGTAACCCTCAGCGTTATTATAAACCTATTCTCTTTTTTTTATGGGTAATTGTTGAGACTGCACTAACATGGCATTACGGAGTGGTTACCTATCTTGAGGCCGACAAGTATATTTCACAGGCTCAATATTTTATTCAACACGGAACTTTAAGCACAAATAATTACTGGCTTTATTCAACAGAGGTATTTTTAATTGTTACGGCAATAAAACTGCACCTAAACTTTGCCGCTATAGCGGTGCTGCAACTTTTATTAAATTTATTTTCTACGTGGATGTTTTACAAGCTTGCACAAAGTCTTTTAAAAAATGAAATGCTGGCTTTCCTTGCAGTAGTCATTTTTATTATCAACATACCTTACCAGGTTTACAATTCATTCCTTTTTACCGAATCAATTTTTTATAGTCTTACAGTTATTTATAGCAGCTATTTATTACGGCTACAAAAGCTTAACCTAAAAAATATATTCGTGTTAATTCTTCTTATTGTATTAATGAGCGTGACCCGGCCAACAGGAATTCTATTTTTTGGATCAACAGCACTTTATATTTCTTTTTGCTTCTTAAATAAAGCTTCGCTTCTTACTAAAATACTTGTTGCCTCAGGCGCTATCATTATTTTTATCGGTACCCTAAACATACTATTGGGCGCAGGTGGCTCATTAGATTTTATGCTTCCATTTAAAAAAGAAAATATTATTTGCGGAGTTAATACAAATAGCAACGTTGAAATAAATACAATAGAGAAAGGAAATTCTGTTCAGGGAATTTTATATTATATCATCAATAATAAAGAACAATTTATAAGACTGGCCAAACTAAAAACCATTTCTTTTTTTGGATTAATAAGAAGTTATTATTCCACATTTCACAATGTCTTCCTGGTAATATTTTTCTATCCTTTTTATATATTATCCCTTATTGGTTTTTGGAAAATGTTCAAAAGAAAAAATCAGCAAGTAATCTATTTACTAACAATAATTGCTTTATATTGGATAACGACCATGCTTACCTGCGATGACTGGCACAATCGTTTTGTATTAACCGTTACTCCATTTATTTTTCTTATTGCATTTTCAGCATTTACAAATCAAAAAGCTTCATTAAAAAATGAAAAGATTTAAAAAAAATTACACATGCTTTCCCTGCATTGCTTTTGATACAGCCTGGTCCATCACACGCTCTGCATAAGGACGCGAAATTTCATTAAGTTCTTCAATCTTTGAAAGTGTAAGATCTTTATCTTCCATCGTTAATGAAAGTTGCAAAGCCTGCATGGCATTTGCTGTATCTATTAATTCCTGTTGCGTTAAAAGCTCCGAATTTTTTTGAATAAATTTTTCTGTTGTTTCCAGCAACTGCTCTCCTTCAGTTCTTGCCTCGAGCAAAGCTCTCGTCGCAATATCATCTTTTGCGTGTGTAATTGACGCGAGCAACATTTCTTCAACCTCTTCATCTGTTAAGCCATATTGCGGCTGCACTTCAATACTTTGCTCAACACCACTACGTAATTCTTTTGCTTTTACTATTAATATGCCATCAGCATTTATTAAAAAAGATACTTCAACTTTCGGCAAGCCTGCAGGCATTCCCGGTATTGAAGTAAGATTAAATTCTGCGAGCTTTCGATTATCGCTTACCAAATCTCTTTCTCCCTGGTACACGGCTATTTTCATTCCGCTTTGTCCATTTACTTGTGTTGTATATTGCCGCGAAGCCTTCGACGGAATTTTTGAATTTCTTGGTATCAATACATCCATCAATCCGCCACGGGTTTCTATTCCCAATGAAAGAGGTGTAATATCAAGCAATAAAAATTCTTTATTATTTCCTGCTAAAATATCTGCCTGAATTGCGGCACCTAATGCAACAACTTCATCAGGATGTACAGAATCATTTACATTTTTATTAAAGAAATTTTTCACACTTTCTTTTACAAAAGGAACTCTTGTAGAACCGCCAACCATCACGATATCCTGTATTTCCTCTTTCGAAACGCCTGCATCTTTTAATGCACTCTTACACGATGAAATTGTTTTTGCCACAAAAGGTACTATCAAAGATTCGAATTCAGCTTTTGAAATTTCTAATTTAATATCGTTAATATTTGAACTGAATTTTTCATTTGAAGAAAGATATTTTTTTGCTTCTTCCGCTTTAAGCCTGATGGCCTGTGAAAATTCTTTATCTTTTTGAATTTCGTTTTCGTTTAACCCTGCCCGTTGTATCCAGAATTTTACAATCGCGTTATCAAAATCATCACCACCAAGGTAAGTATCTCCATGTGTAGAAAGCACATCAAACACGCCATTGTGTATTCTTAAAATTGAAATATCAAATGTGCCGCCGCCCAAATCAAATACAGCAATTGTTTTCTCTTCTTCTTTATTAAGTCCGATTCCATAAGCGAGGCTTGCTGCTGTTGGCTCATTTATAATACGCAAAACGTCAAGGCCAGCAAGCTTTCCGGCATCACGTGTAGCCTGCCGTTGTGCATCGTTAAAATAAGCAGGAACTGTTATTACGGCTTTATTCACAGGTGTTTTTAAAATATGCTCTGCTCTTTGTTTGAGCTCTTTTAAAATAAAAGAAGATAACTCTAT
>JBEPVC010000128.1:0-6404 GCA_041691235.1 Chitinophagaceae bacterium | reverse complement strand
GTAAAAAAACCTTGTTCTTTTAGAAAAGCCTGCCATTTTTTTACCAACGGCCCTGTATCATTTAGCTGTAGCGCCATGATGTTTTATTTGGGATACACAAAATAGAAAATTGGTTCGTTTTCTGCAATAGATTTTGAATTTAAAATATTAAGTGTTAACAAAAAGAGTCTTGTCAGGTTTCCCCAAAAAATATTTGCCTAAACGAATGCTTAAGTTATTTTTAAAAATATTACTTCTGGTTACTAAAGTTTAAAGGAACATTTACTTTAAAGCTGAAATTTCTTCCCATATTATAAATACCATGATAAGGCCTTGGATCATCAGGGTATGGCTCAAAATATTTAAGCCTGTTTAAATGCGACTGGTAAGCAACATCAAACAGGTTATCTGCCGATAATACAAATGTAAAAAGCGTTTTCCCTTTACTGTTAGTTATATCTGCGCCAAGGCCTGCATTAAATAAATTGTAACCATGTGTTGGTGTTTCTGTATTAAATTCAAGATAAGCCCTATTTTGCGTCGCATAGTATTCCATCTGAATTTTTACAAATGCGTTTACGACACCGTTAGTTACCTTTTTAATATTGGCTCTAAATTCAGAAATAGTATGCAATGGGGGGATAAAAGGAAGATATTTTGCGCTGTCTGAAATTTTAGTTTGATTATTTATACCTTTATTAGTGCCATACACCAATGATAATGAATTTTCAAAATGAAGCCAGTCCCACGGATGCGGATGAATATCAACCGACAGCTCGCCGCCATACAAATGTGCTTTAGCTGCCTGGAACTGAAAAGTATCGATCACCGTATTTTGATTAATGCTGCTTGATATTTTTTGATTGTAAATATAATTGCTGATATTATTATTAAATGCTTCCGCATCAATGGTAACATGCTGTGTGCTATAATTAATCCCGATATCTTCCTGCCAGTTAAATTCAGGCTTAAAATTTAAATTACCTTTTTGAAAACTATTGGTGCCGGGATGAATGCCGTTTGCAGAAATCTCTGAAATATTCGGGGCCCTGTAACCCCTGCCAATGTTGGCTTTTGCAGTAAATTTATCAGAAAAACGATACGATGCGCCAAGGCTTCCGCTTGCACCAGCGAACGTATGCTTATATGCATAAAATGGATTATCAGCGCCAACAGTATCGGCTCCATATACAGGCTTATCAAATCCTGTAACAACATCAGGTTTTGTATATAAAGCTTTATTATTAAACTGCCTTACATCATATCTCAATCCACCGGCAATCTCCAGGTTGTTCATTGATTTTTTTATAAAAAGAAATGGCCCTGCATCAAACTGGCTGTACGACGGGATGACAAATTCCGTTCCTTTTTCAACATTATTATTTTGATACATTCCATTTATTCCACCCGTTATACTCCATCCATTTTTTTCAGGAAAATAATATTTTGCATCATAAGAAAAGGTATTCAATCTTAAATAAAGCCCTGCAACAGGAAGCTGCGGGTGACTAAATTCCTGCCGCACACTTTGCTGGTAAGCGAGGTTAATACCAAGTCTTGATTTTCCTAAAATAAAATTATTTACGCTGTAAATTCTGTAATGCTGAACATGCTGGTGAAGCGCCGTTATTTTATAAGATTTTAATTCCTGTTCACTAACTATCGGGCGTACACTATCTTGTTCGGTTATTTGCTTTGTAAATTTTCTTGATGCAGAATCGCGGCTTCCATCAGGTATTTCCTGTAAATCATTAAAGGTAGAAATGCCCAAATGAGAATATCCCCATGATTTATTAATGCCAGCCATGCCACTAAAATCAAGCTCACTAAATCCGGTGTTATAAACCCTGCCATCAATTTTATTTTGATAATTTGAAGCTGTTTTAAATGAGCCTCTTCCCATCCACGTAAAAGAATTTTTAGTTCCGGCAAGCATTGCTGAACCAGCTATTAAACCATTGTTAGTTTGATATTCGCTTGAAATATTGCCGATAGTTTTTCCATCAGCAGGGGGGTTGGGTGGCAGAAGATTTACAACACCCGCTTCCGCGTCAGAGCCGTAAATAAGACTGGCCGGGCCTTTCACCACTTCTACTTTATCAACAGTATTCTGATCAACTTCTATTCCATGCTCATCGCCCCATTGCTGTCCTTCCTGTCTTACGCCATCATACAATGTAAGAATGCGGTTAAAACCCAGGCCTCTTATAAAAGGCTTTGAAACATTTGGCCCGGTAGTAACTGCGTTTATGCCCGGAACTTTTGAAATAGCGTCAATAATATTAGTGCTTAAATTTTGTTGCAGGTATTGTTTGCTTAATGATATAATTGGTATGGGATTTCTTTTTATGGTAGTTGCTTTGGAAGTACCTGTAATTACAATTTCACTTTCTTCAGTTATAGAAATCTCAAGCGAAAAATCTGCTGTGGTATTTTCACCTAAGGAAATTTTTTTGATTGAATTTTTATATCCTACGAAACCTACCTGTACTAAATAAGTTCCTGCAGGCAGGTTTCGTAAAATGTAATTTCCATTGGCATCAGATGTTGTTCCTGCTTTTATATCGGGTATGTAAATACTTGCACCCTGCAATGGCTTTCCTGTTGCAGAGTCAATTATGTGACCGGATAGATTTGTTCTTAATGAAATTTTTTGTTTATAATTATTTTGTGCAAATGCATGTTGAAAAAAACTAAAAAATATTATAGGCAATAAGGCCAGTAAAAAATTCTTTTTCATTCTACGGTTTTAAAAATTTTAAATGCATAAACTTCTTGTGAGCTAAGAAGTTTAATGTTGATTATTTTTTATGCAATTAAAATTGAAGGAGGACCGCGCAGATTAAAAAAGAAAAGTGAAGTGGATATAAATGATGAGATTCCGGCAGAAGAATAAAAATATATTCCCGGAATATTGATGATGTGAAAAGGTGAGGCACTTATAAAGTGTGACTCTGCAACGAGGTCATCACACTGGCAATTGAAACCCGCTTTGGTTAATTGAGGGATTTTGCTATCGGTAATTTTTGCCGTGCTGTCTTTGTGATTGGCAAACAAGTCATGAAGTGTTTGTTTTGGAGTAACACCTAATGCAAAAACTAAAAGTAACAGTATTGCACTGACTTTGTTTATTGTATTTTTTTTATGTAAAATTTTATTCACCTTATATTTCTCAAATGAACAAGCACAAATTTAAGAGTTAATGCTTGGTTCAGATTGTTATAAAAAAATGAAACAGTGTTGCAAATATATAAAATAGAATTCACAAATTTTATTTGTTCCTAAAAATTTAATATTAGAGAATCTCATTTTGAAACGATAAAAGGGGAGGATTAAGTATATTTTTGAAAAGAGAATATAATAACCGATAAATAAAAAAATATGGAAAACGATTCTTCTTCTGTGGGTACAGTTATAATAACCGGCGCCAATGGCAATTTGGGATCTGCAGTTACAAAAAAATTTTTGGAAACGGGTTATCATATTATAGCAACGGTTGTAAATGAAACCATGAAAAAAGATATGCCTGCCCATGACAACCTGCAGGTAGAAATAGTAAACCTTACCAATGAAGAAGAGACTGCTTCATTTGTAAAGACGATGATTGAAAAGTATAAAAAGATAGACGCGGCGCTTATGCTGGTGGGTGGATTTGCAATGGGCAATATTGCATCTACGAGTGGTGACGATTTAAAAAAACAATTCTCCCTGAATTTTGAAACCGCTTATTATACCGCTCGTCCGTTGTTTCAGCACATGATGGAAAATGGAAACGGAAGGCTTGTATTTATAGGTTCACGGCCTGCCATAAACGCAGCGGCGGGTAAAAATGTAATTGCGTATGGCTTATCAAAGTCTTTACTTTTTAAATTAGCTGAATATATGAATGCAGAAGCAAAAGGTAAAAATGTAACGGCGACCGTTATTGCACCAAGCACCTTAGATACTGAGCTTAACCGGAAAAGCATGCCTGATACAGATCCTGCCAATTGGGTAAAGCCTGAACAACTTGCTGATGTATTGGAGTTCATTACATCAGAGAAAGGAAAAACGTTAAGGGAAGCTGTTTTGAAAGTGTATAATAATTCTTAACTTCTTTGAAAAGTTATACTTATCTCTTTAATTCTTCTTGAAAATATTTTTTAAAAACGTCATGCATAAAAATTATTATTTCAATTTAATTATCAGCAAACCTGCACTGCATCTATAGTTAACAACTGAGCAAGTTTTTTTATTTTAGAACTGATGTGCCCAACGCCAACAGCGCAATGATGTGCAGGTGCACAACTGTTCCATTCATTCACAAATTTTCTGGCGCCAATTGAAAATTTATACCGGCTATTCGTATTACCAATTTCAAGAACAGGGCCAGCAACAGATTCGCCTTCGGCAATTACAAATTGCAAACCACTATTTTTATTTTCTGCTACACTTAATAAAGTTACCGGGCCATTTTTTACAGACATTTCCACGGAAACACCTTTACCAACTTTGCCATGATAAACTTTTAAAGGTTTCAATTTTGTTTTGCCTTCTGCAATCGCAATATGTCCCGGTCCATCATGACCCATCAGTACAACATCATCTTTAAAATCCATTGCATAATATTCAGTGAAAGAACCGCCGGCACCAAACGAATCCATAATCTTCATTGCCTGCACATTTTTTATTTCATACTCGCCTGCAACCGGAATCCCTCTCGCTGTAAGCAAAGAATTCCCTGGAATAATTGAATTAATTGTTTCTTCATTATCTACATTGCCTGTACCTTTATAATAATACGCCATCGAGCCCAACTTATATTTTTCAACCAACTTATCTAACGCAACAGAAGTGATGGCGGCTTTTTGTAATTCTTCCAAATCGCAATCTTGCTGCACATCAAATTCTTTATAAAAAATTTTTAGTCTTGCATTCATTTCTTCATCTGAAACATTCTTGCGCAACGCTGCTAATTCTTCCACTTCAAGCAATTCAATATGCCCGCCAAAATATTTATATTGTTTAGTTAAGTCAGTATAAATATCCAGCATGCCACTATAATAATGACCCATACAACCAAGCCGGTTATACTGCATTATTTTAGCCACACGTGCTGCTTCAATCCATTCCTGAATTTCATTCCAGCATTCTTCATCATTGTGCAACATTCCTGTTATTTGATGAAAAGAAATTCCTGTTCTGTTGAACACATTTGCAATTTCAGGCACAGGACACGCAGAACAGAATGCAAGCCATTCGCCTGTCATTTTTGTTCTGTCTGATATTGCGTTGAACGATGTATAGTCGATTGCAGCATCAGGTGAAAGATTTAAAATGATGACCGGCACTTTTGCGCGTTGCACAACAGGTAACACAGTTGATGATAAGGCATATGTTGTAACATACAAAAAAATAATGTCAACATCTTCTTTGCGAAACATTGTTCCTGCTTCAAAAGATTTATCAATGTTGTCAATTAATCCTGCATTAATAATTTGCGGATGAAAAGCAGCGAGCTTGTCTTGAACAACGGAAAGGTATTTTTCAAGCCGTTCTTTTAAACCTTTAAACTGTTCCCAATAAGTATCAAGACCAATTGCAAATAATCCAATCTTTAATTGTGCATCGCTCATAATGATTTAATTTTTTTTTGAAGCATTTCAATAATCAACCAGTGCAACTGAAATAAAAAATTAACAGTATTCCGATTGTGATTGCTAATTAATTCTAAATGTAGAATTAATCTTCAAAACTTACATTTTTTGCCTTTGCCGGTCATAAACTTTCGGAATAAAAGAAGCCGCTGATCCGATTTTAAAAGATGCTTACGTCCTAAATAGTGGCAGTGAAATATTTCGTAGGTATTCTTTATAGTAAGCAGATTTTATCTATTAGTAAGGTATTAAAAGAATGATAGTTTTGTTTATTTTTAATTTCATATCGACAAAGGAAAAACTTTGCAGGAAACTATTTTAAAAGTTTATAACAATTCTTAACAAAGTCGAAGGCTAAACGAGAAAAACATTGCAAAAAATAAATCAGCCTGTTAACATATTTTGGTTTCGCCGTGATTTGCGGTTGAATGATAATCATGGCTTGTATGAAGCTTTAAAAAATTCTGAAGCAGTGCTGCCTGTTTTTATTTTCGATACGCTCATTCTTGATAAACTGCCTGATAAAAAAGATAAACGTGTGGCTTACATTTATGAAACGCTACATAAGATGGATGACATTCTGAAAGAAAACGGCTCTTCACTTTTAATTATACATGGCACGCCAAAAAATGCTTTTGAAAAAATTATAAATGATTTCCATGTAAAGGAAGTTTATACCAATCACGATTACGAGCCCTACGCCATTGAGCGGGATGCATTAATAAAAAGTTTTTTATCGAAAAAAAATATCCCGTTCCATACCTTTAAAGACCAGGTCATTTTTGAAAA
>JBEPVC010000127.1:0-6426 GCA_041691235.1 Chitinophagaceae bacterium | reverse complement strand
GGCAGAAGCTGTAGCTTTAAGCTACATTCCTGGCGATGATGCATCGCTTTATCAGCAAGGTATCATTGCATCTTTTGCTTATTTGGGCGTTCCTGATCCTTCCACCGCATTTGCTGACTATTATGCAAATGGGGCAGGTACTGCACAGGTTGACTATGCTACTGCTGCTACTGTTTTAGCAAAGCAAACAATAATTCTTCGGCAGAAATGGGCTGCTTTAACCAGCATTAATAGCTTTGAAGCCTATGCCGATTACAGACGATTTGATTATTTGCATACAGGTAATCCGCCATATACGGGACCTTTAGGAGATACTCCGTTGAGCGCTTCACCTTATATTGACGTCGCCAAAATTCCATTGCGCTCTTTGTATCCGCTTAGCGAATTCTCTAAAAATCCTGATAACGTAAATCTGGCAAATCATGGCTCTGCAGTAGGCGGCACTATTAATCACCAGAAGGATAAAATATTCTGGATGAGATAGTAATATACGTTTAACTTAAAAAAAATTAAAATGAAAATAAAAATAAATAAATGGCTGGGGTTAACAGCAATTGCGCTTATATTCCTTACCGGCCTTGATTCCTGTATAAAAAATCACGTTGCCCAAGAAACTGATTTTAGTAAAGTAACCAATGTGGTAGACTTGCCTGTAAATGGGTTTAAATCAATAGCGCTTGATATAAAGCCAGCCCCAGAAGCAGTAAAAGTATATGGTGAATTGGGGGGCCCGTTATTAGACAAGGACGTAGTTGTTACCCTAGCACTTGACCCTACTGCTATTGATGATTACAATACTGCTAACGGAACCTCATATGTTCCTCTTGCTGATTCTTCTTATACGCTCCCATCTCTTACTATCACCATTCCCAAAGGCCAAAGACTGGGATCTTTGGATTTGTCAATCATTTCAACTAAGGTTGACTTATCTGTTCCGGCCGCCTTAGCTTTTAAAATTGTTGATGCACAGGGAGTTGCGCTTGCTGATAATCTTAAGACAATTGTTTACTCAGTAGGTGTAAAAAACAAATATGACGGACAATATGATTTAACCATAGAAACCATTGGGTGGGATGCTTATGGTATAGCTGATGGAGTTTCTAATACTGAAAGTATTGGATTGGTTACCGCTTCTGCAAATGCAGTAACCTTCACCGGCGATTTCCAGCCTGCTTTTACTACATCAGGGGGAGCTACAGCTTTTGGAGCAACCAGGCCAATATTAACGTTTGACCCGGCTACTGATAACTTAACAAGTGTTATTAATGACCCTAATGTGGTAGATTCAAGAAACAGGCAGTTTCATCTTAACCCTGCCGTTACTGACAGTCGTTTTGATGCCGCTACCAGAACTGTATACGCAGCATATATTATGACGCAAAACGGAAGACCTGACCAACAGATTTATGATACTTTAAATTATACTGGTCCAAGACCATAATTGATATAATTAATTTTTTATAACAGGGCTGCAAACACAGCCCTGTTTTATTATGTACATTTGAAAAATTTTTAATGATGGATATTCCAAAAGATCAGCAACCCAATCAACTTAACATAGAAATTTCTGAAGAAGTATCAGAAGGTGTTTATGCAAACCTTGCTATTATAACACACAGCCACGCAGAATTTGTGATAGACTTTGTAAATGTAATGCCGGGTACTCCTAAAAGTAAGGTAAAGGCCAGAATGATTTTAACGCCTACCCACGCCAAGCGTTTTATGAAAGCAATGATAGATAATGTAAAAAAATTTGAAACTGCAAATGGCACTATACAAGATATAGAAGCGGTTGAATTACCATTGAATTTTGGTGGGCCTACTGCACAGGCGTAACCAATGTTTATAGTAACCCTTCATCAGCAAAACTAAAATACCCTTCGTCGCTTACAATAAGGTGATCCATCACGGTAATATCAAGATACTTTGCGGCTTGTTTAATTTTTGCAGTTATTTCTTCATCCATTTTGCTGGGCTTCAAGCTTCCTGATGGGTGATTATGGCAAAGAACAACAGAGGTGGCTTCTACTTCGAATGCTTTTTTGAAAACTATTCTTGGGTCAACAATTGTACTGGTCATTCCGCCCTTGCTTATTATTTCAAAATGATTAATCTTATTGGCTTTATTTAAATACACTACTCCAAAAACTTCGTAAGAATAATCTTTCAAAATTGTTTTTAAAAATTCTGCAAGTTCATTACTTGATCTTACGAATGGTTTATTTAAGGTGGTACCAGCTTGCCTTCTGCGCCCCAGCTCTAATGCTGCTGTTATGGTTATTGCCTTTGCTTCACCGATACCTTTAACCTTCATTAATTCTTTTAAAGATATTTTACCTAATTCATTCAGGTTGTTTTTTCCTAACGCTAAAACTTCTTTGGCAATTTCAACGGCGCTTTTATTTTTGTTGCCACTATTTATCAAAATTGCCAGCAGCTCGGAATCACTCAAGCTTTCTCTTCCTTTTCCCAATAATTTTTCACGCGGCCTGTCATCAATTGCCCAGTTTTTTATTGAAGTGGAAGACTTGTTAGAACTTTCCATGATTTTGGGTTTATTGAAGCAATATTAATTATAATTTTGCCACATCAATTATTTGCTCTCACCAATATTTTCAAAATGCATCCCAACGTAAAAATATTTTCGGGTACAGGTTCACAATACCTGGCGCAACAAATTGCAATAAAATTTGGAGAACCACTTGGTAAAATCAATATACAAAAATTCAGTGATGGAGAAATTGGGGTGGAATATCTTGAAAGCATTAGAGGCCAGTTTGTTTTTTTAGTGCAAAGTACTTTTGCGCCGACAGATAATCTTATGGAATTGTTGCTGATGATTGATGCAGCTAAAAGAGCTTCTGCCTACAAAGTAATTGCTGTAATTCCTTATTATGGTTATGCCCGCCAGGACAGGAAAGATAAACCACGGGTTGCAATTGGTTCCAAGCTTGTTGCCAATATGCTTACAGCAGCAGGCGCAGACCGTGTGATTACAATGGATCTTCATGCTCCTCAGATTCAGGGTTATTTTGATATACCAGTTGACCATCTTGATTCTTCAGCAATTTTTATTCCTTATATAGAAGAGCTTAATCTTGAAAATTTGACTTTTGCTGCACCTGACGTGGGGAGCGCCAATCGCATAAGAGAGATAGCCAGTTATTTTGAAGTGGAAATGGTTATATGTGATAAGCACCGCAAAAGGGCAAATGAAATAGCCAGTATGGTTGTAATCGGAGATGTTACCGACAGGGATATTATTTTGATAGATGATATTTGCGATACGGGCGGAACCCTGGCAAAAAGTGCTGGATTACTAATAGATAAAGGGGCACGGAGCGTAAGGGCTTTTTGTACACACCCGGTATTAAGCGGCAATGCCTATGAAAATATTGAGAAAAGCGTTTTAGAAGAATTGGTAGTATGCGATACCATCCCGGTAAAGCAAAGTATTGATAAATTGAAAGTCGTGTCTGTTTCCGGCTTATTTGCAATTGCTATACGTAATGCCTACGAAAATAAAAGTATCAACAGTCTTTTTCTCCGAAGCAAAATGCTCAAAAAAAATAAAGAAAAAATTTTATAATTATTCGCAGGCATCTTTAAATTCTCACGTTATTTTCCGATCCGGAGAATATAAAAATTCAAATCAAAAGTTCTTCGAATTTCCCATACCTTTGCGCCTCAAAAAATTATAATAATGAAAACGATTACAATCGAAGGACAAATCAGGACCGAATTTGGCAAAGCAGCCACCCGCCAACTTCGCTCTGAGGAAAAAGTGCCAGGTGTAATTTACGGAGGTGCAAAAGAAATTAATTTTTCTGCTCCGATATCAGCTTTTAAAGGCATTATCTATACACCTGATTTTATGCTTGCAGAAGTGAAGGTTGATGGAACTTCCTATAAATGCGTGTTGAAAGACGTTCAGTTTGACAAGGTAAGTGATCATCTTATTCACGTAGATTTCCTTGAGCTTGTCGGAAATAAAAAAGTAACAGTTTCTATTCCCATTAAATTTACAGGAGTACCTGCCGGAGTTAAGGAGGGAGGTAAACTTGCTGTAAAAATGAAAGCTTTAAAAGTGAAAACTGTGCCTGAGCATTTGCTTGAACATATTGAAATTGACCTTACAGAACTTAAGTTGAACGAAAACATTCGGGTACAAGATGTGAAGGCGACGAACATGGAAATTCTTAACTCTCCAAGAATACCAATTGCATCAGTAGCGATGACACGCCAGCTTAAACAGGAAGAAGCTACTGTCGCTAAAGTGGCTCCTGTTGTCGATGCAAAAGCGGCGCCGGCTACAGAAACAAAAGCAGCGCCTGCAAAGAAATAACTACTTCCTTTTTATAAATGCCCTCGTAACCGGGGGCATTTTGTTTTTCGTCAATTGCCAAGAATAAAGGAAACTTAAGTTTGTGTACATTTGCCAACTAATTTTTAAATATGGGAATGGATAGAAATACAGTAATCGGGTTCGCATTACTGGCTCTTTTGTTTATTGGATATTTTTACTACAATAAACAAGGGCAACTGGCCACAGAAAAAGAAAAGCAACATATACAGGATTCTATAAACAGCCTTAAGCCCAGAGTTGATACACCGATAACCTCAACGTCTCCTGCCAATGATTCGTTGATAAAAAAAAATTCAGCACTTTCAGGTATAGAGCAGGATTCAAGTGGCAAAGAACAATTTATTACACTTGAAAATAAGGTTCTCAGAATTACTTTTACTAATAAAGGCGGTCAGCCTAAAAAAGTTGAGCTTAAAAACTTCAAGACTTTTGATAATAAACCTCTCATACTTCAAGACGGAAATTTCGGCAACATTTCCTACCAAATAAATACTGGAGTTAACCAGACTGCTCAAACTTCAGAATTATTATTCACTCCATCTAATGTACAAACTAGTGCCGACGGACAGCAAATACTAAATTTTGATATTCAAACAAAGGATGGAAAAAAAATAGAACACCAGTTTATTTTGAAGCCTGATGATTATATGATTGGATTTAATATCAGGCTTGATGGCGCAAACGGCCTCATAACTCAAAATACGGTTAACTTAACCTGGCAGGCAAAAGCCGATAAACAAGAAAAGGATATTGAATGGGAAACGCAACAATCGCATATTGCTCATGTGGAGAATGGAGATTACGATTTTGAACACCTGTCTGCGGGAAAAGCAGATAATAAGAAGCTTGATAACGCAGTAGATTGGGTAGCGCTTAAGCAGCAATTTTTTGCAAGCTCTATAGTTTCTAAAGACAAATTTAAAAATGCGGCATTAAGCTGGGAAAGCCCTTCTGACACCGGCCTTCATATAATTGGGAAACTAACAGCTAATCTTATACTTACTATTCCAGCCGGCAAAGATGCCCTAATTCCGCTACAGCTTTTTTATGGCCCATCAGATTATAAAATTCTGAAATCGTACGGAAATCAAATGTACAATATGGTTCCTTTAGGCAGCGGCATTTTTGCATTTGTAAAATATATAAACCGGGGTTTTGTTATGCCGGTGTTCAATTTTTTGAGTGGCAAGATTGCAAGCTTTGGACTTATAATAGCATTGCTAACTATTATCATCAGGCTTCTTATATCACCCCTTACTTATAGGAGTTATTTAAGTGGTGCAAAAATGAAACTTTTAAAGCCGGAGATAGATACATTAAAAACAAAATATGGCGACGACAAACAGGCATTTGGAATGGAACAAATGAAACTTTTCAGAAGTGCCGGCGTAAATCCATTGGGTGGCTGCATTCCGGCCCTGTTACAGATACCTATATTTTTTGCACTCTATAATTTCTTTAACTCGAATATTACTTTAAGAGGTCAAAGTTTTTTGTGGGCAACAGATCTATCATCTTATGATTCGATTTATAATATTCCATTTTCAATACCTTTCTATGGAAATCATATAAGCCTTTTCACTATTCTAGCGGTTATTACTAGTCTTCTTATTTCACTTTACGGAATGAGTAATATGCAGGATAACAGCAATCCTGTAATGAAATATCTTCCATTTATTTTTCCAATAGTTTTGCTAGGTGTTTTTAACAGGCTTCCTTCTTCTCTTACCTGGTATTATACTGTTTCAAACGCTATTACTTTAATTATCCAGTTTGTAATTCAGAAGTATATCATTAACCATGAAAAGATACTTGCGCAGCTGCAAGAAAATAAGAAAAAGCCGGTGACTCAAAATAAGTGGCAGGAACGTGTAAATGCCATGCAGGAGAGTAATAAAAAACTGCAAAGCATGCAGAAAAAAAACCCCAATAATAAAAAATAGTAGCATTTGTTATGTTGCAACTATTCAAAGAGCTATATTGTCTTTATAAAGAATTATGGTTAAAAAATTACTAATGAAATTTTGTAAAACAATATTAAGTATTACATGCCTTCTTTC
>JBEPVC010000126.1:0-6459 GCA_041691235.1 Chitinophagaceae bacterium | reverse complement strand
CTTTTTCCGATGATCATAAATCTCTTTTTGTAAGTGTGGAAGAGCCGTTATACAATGATGGTTCACGGGCAGGGTTAAACGATTCCATGGGAATTATAAGAATCCTGAAATTTGACATGGCAACAAAAAAACCTGTTGCGCAGTTCGCTTATAAAATTGACCCGGTAGCTTATCCGCCTGTTCCACCGGGATCTTATAAAATAAATGGTGTCAGCGATATTTTATCAATTGGAAATAACAAGCTACTTGTTATTGAACGATCGTTTTCCAAAGGAAGACTTGCATGTACTATAAAAATATTCCTCGCCGATCTCACTTCGGCTCAGAATATTGAAGACATTTCTTCTTTAAAGAACAAAGCGGGAATTCGCTTCGTTTCAAAAAAACTATTATTAAATATGGATTCCCTGGGAATTTACATCGACAATATTGAAGGTGTAACTTTTGGGCCTGCCCTTCCCAATGGCCACAGAACACTGGTGTTTATTGCAGATAATAATTTTGAGATTTATGAAAAAACACAATTTCTTTTATTTGAAATAGATTAAAGCATAAAATTAATTACCTGTTTGGCTATAAAATAAGATGTAAAATAAGAAGCGAAAAGAATGATAACTGTTTTAAGAATCACAATGCCGTGATTCTGCGTATCGAAAAAATTAAAATTGGTTGCTATCATATAAAAAGCCAGCACAATTAATTCTGCATACTGTTCGTAATCTGAATTTAGAAGTAATCCAACAAGATTTACCGGGATAATAATCAGCAGTGAAAATGAAAGCGTATAAATCAGCAAAACCAACACTTCTGCATAATTGAGGCGTTTGTTTCCAAAAACTATCCATGTTATAAATGAATAAAAAGGAATTAATACAGCCTGCATAATCACGTAATAATTTTTATAGAAGTTTTCTTTCGCAACATCAAATGCTGTATAATTAGTATGCGGCGCAGAATTTACAAAATGCAGTGCTATAGCTGTAACACTTGCGCAAATAAAAAATAAAGAAAAAGGCTTTTGATTGGTCTTTCTTTCGCCTTCCAGATATTTTTTTTGCATTGTGCCTGGATGAATCGCGAGGTTTTTCAACGTGTATAGCAATCCTTTGTCAGCATGCGTAAATGTATGCACCACTTCATGCAGTATTAAAGAGATAGTAATACGCTCCGGCTGGTAAATTTCTCCACAGTTAGAGCAATACTTTCCTTCTCCCTGAACCTGGCAATGTTTACAAAGCATTTATTTTTTATCTGTTGGCTTGCGCTGGTGGTTGCTTTTGGCCTTCCTGATGTGGCGGAAGCTTGGTTTCAGGATGAGGATCGCCTCTATGACATGTAAAGCACGTTACAGATCGTAGCATGTATTGAAATGGCTGCATGGCGGTTGTATCCATTTTATGATCACTGGCCTTCATATCACTATCGTGACTATCATTTTTCATGTCGTGATCCATATCATGATCCATTTCGTCGATCTCTGTGAAAAAATTTTTATTGATATCAATTGCCATAAGCATCATCTTGCGTGCAATTTTCTTTTCAGGTTTTTCATCGTTTGCAAAATCCCAGTCTTTTTCATCGGCGCTTGCTTTATGGCAAAAATTACATCTTACACCAAGCGATCTGCTAAAATGATGCATTACACTGTCAAGGTCGTGATCAGAAATATCTTTCGGTAAAATTTGTAAATTTTTAAAAATCGGTTCATGCTCAATTGTAAAAGCCTGAAAGATTATGACACTTAGAATACATGCAAAAAGTATTAAAAAAGTCTTTTTCATATTTAGTCTTATTTTATAATCGAAAATATTGAAAATTTGAACAAGTATAAAAAATGTATTATTTTAACCAGTGGTTGTTACTGGGTTTTTTAACTTTTTCAACCACGTGTGTATAAGTAATTTAGTATAGCTTGTTTGGTAGTTTTTATATTTGAATGAAACCAACTTGCTTAGTACTTATTAATTTTTTAAACCTAAACGTTAACCGATTGACTGAAGCGATAATTAACCTCGAGACCGTAAACCCTATTGAATTCTTTGGAGTAAATAACGGAAAGCTTGATATTTTAAAAAAGAAATTTCCCCGTCTTAAAATTCTCAGCCGTGGTACACAAATAAAGCTTAGCGGCGCACCCGAGCAGATTGAAGACGCAAGAGATAAAATAAATTTAGCTGTGCAATATCTTGAACGAAACGGCCACATGACAGAAAATTATCTTGAACAGATTCTTGGGGGAGATGATGAGAAAACTATTGATAATTTTATTGAAAAAAATCCAACAGATGTTTTGGTATTTGGCCCCAACGGAAAAACTGTAAGAGCAAGAACCGCCAATCAAAAGCTGATGGTGACCTCTACTGAAAAAAACGATATTGTATTTGCAATAGGACCCGCCGGTACAGGAAAAACTTATACGGCGGTTGCGCTTGCAGTAAGAGCACTTAAAAATAAACAGGTAAAAAAAATAATTCTTACACGGCCTGCTGTTGAAGCCGGCGAAAATCTTGGTTTTTTGCCGGGAGATCTTAAAGAAAAAATTGATCCGTACCTGCGGCCATTATATGATGCGCTTGATGATATGATACCTGCAGACAAGCTTGGATATTATATGACTACCCGCACTATTGAAATTGCCCCGCTTGCGTATATGCGTGGCCGTACGCTCGATAATGCTTTCATTATTCTTGATGAAGCGCAAAACTCGACAGACCTTCAGCTTAAAATGTTTTTAACAAGAATTGGCGCGAATGCAAAAGCAATTATTACAGGAGATGTTACCCAAATTGATCTGCCGCCAAAAGTGAGAAGCGGCCTTGAGAAATCTGCAAGGATACTTAGAAATATTGATGGCATCGGCCACGTAGAGCTTAATGAAGAAGATGTGGTAAGGCATAAGCTGGTTAAAGCCATTATTAAAGCGTATGAAAAAGAAAAGGTGAAAGAAATGGAAGAACATAAATGAATTTGATTTTAAAAAAAATAATTTTTGAAAGGTGGCCGTTGTGCTGCCTTTTATTTTTGATAGTGGCATGCAATGCTAAAAGCCCTGATGATAAAATTATTTTTTCTACAAAAGATTCAATTGCTGAAACACAAAAAATAAGCGCCGCTATTGATTCCGTTTATTTGAAAGAAAGGCTTATAAACTCCGGAGATCTTATTGTTCGTACAGGAAGAGATTTTGCCAGTGAAACTTTTCGAAAGCTATCCGTGAAGGATAAAACATACTCCCATTGCGGCATCGCAAGCATTGAGCATGATTCCGTTTTTGTTTATAATGCAATCGGGGGAGAATGGAATCCAAATCAAAAACTAAGAAGAGATCCGTTTGAAATTTTTTGTAACCCAATTGAAAACCGCGGCTTCGGGATCTTTAGATATCAAATTAGTTCAAAAGAAAAAACCTCCCTTATAAATATTATTCAGTCATTATTTGCAAAAGGTATTTTGTTCGATATGCAATTTGATCTTTCTTCAAACGATAAAATGTATTGCTCTGAATTTGTTTACAAAGCAATTGAACAGGCTACCGGCAATAAGATTAAATTACCAACAACCACTTTCAATCACATACAATTTATTACTATAGATGATCTTTTTATTAACCCCGCTTGCATGGAAATACAAAGATTTGTGTTCTCTAAGTAATATGTTCTGCTTTTTCAAATAACTATTACATTTGTCAACTAAAAATTAAAAATTATTTATGAAGAAAATTATTTTGCCGGCTTTAATGGCTTCGATGCTAATTTTTGCGGGCTGCAAATCCGGTGGCGGAGATCCGAAAACAGTTCTTATGAGTTTTTTTGATGCCCTTGCAAAAAAAGACTTTGATGCTGTAAAAAAATATACTACCAAAGACAGCGAAGGCATGTTGGGCATGGTGCAAATGGGAATGCAAAATATACCCGATACTTCTCAAGTAATGATGTACAAACGAGATAATATAGAAGTGGGCGATGCAGCTATCACGGGAGATAAGGCTATCATTCCGGTTAAAGATAAAAAAACAGGGGAGACTATAGATTTTACATTAAAGAAAGAAAGCGGCGATTGGAAAGTAGCGTTTGACAAATCCACTCTCATGGAAATAGCACAGAAAAAAATGAAGGAGCACGGATTAAATGGAATGCATCATAAAATGAATGATTCTTTAAATAGTATTAATGGCGGTAACCCTGGAATGGATTCGACAACACTGAACGAAATGAAGGAAGCCCAAAAAATGATGGACAGCGCACACAAAATGATTGATAAAGCAAAAGATGCCGATAAATAGATTTTAAATTAATTGAAATAAAAGCACCAGCCTACCTGGTGCTTTTTTATTTACAACTGAAAGATAATTACCTTAGTCATTTAAAAAACCAAATGAGAAAAACTATAACAGCCATTCTTTTTTTTATTGTTGCCGCTATATCCTGTAACAATCCTGCGGCAATTAAAAAAAATGACCCGATAGAATCTGGCACCGGGTTTATACAAGCATCTCTTAATGGAAATTATGATAATGCAAAAGAATATCTGCTGCCTGATACCACTAACCTTGAATATTTAAATGTTCTTAAAGACTTCAACAGTAAAAGAAGCGAAGAAGATAGAAAAGGTTATAAAGACGCAAACATTTTAATAGACTCTACGCAAAAAATTTCCGATTCCGTGGTAATTATTACTTATTCGAATACTTATAAAAACAAGCCATCAAAATTAAAAATGATCAGGAAGAATAATGAATGGCTGGTTGATTTTAAATATACTTTTATAGACAGCTTATAAATATTCTTTTGAAAAGCCTCAATAAATTTCTGTGATGAAAATAATTTTAGTAATTGGTATTGGCAGTTTTATTGGTGGCACATCCAGGTATCTTCTTGCAAGGTTAATTCAAAACAAATTTCTTTCAACCTACCCTTTCGGAACGTTGGGTGTAAATATTATTGGTTGTTTTCTTATGGGTATTGTTTTCGGCCTTAGCGAAAGAGGAAATTTTTCAATGGAGTGGCGCCTTTTTTTAGCAACAGGAATTTTGGGAGGCTTTACAACTTTTTCATCTTTCTCAAACGAAACAGTAAGTCTGCTTCGTGATGGCCAATACTGGTTTGCTCTTAGCTACGTTGCATCCAGTGTTCTTATTTGTTTAATAGCAACATTTATTGGCATATTATGCATTAAATTCCTATAAAATTAAAAACACAAGCAAGTAGGCTACTTCAAATTTTTAAAATTATAAATAACTAATTTAAAATAGATTTTATGTACGTTCTACATCCCTGGCATGGCGCACACTATGGAGAAAAAGCGCCGCAATTAGTAAATGCCCTAATTGAAATTCCGGAGGGCTCAAAATCAAAATATGAAATTGATAAAAAAACAGGATTGCTAAAATTAGATCGCGTTATTTATTCTTCGTTTCATTACCCGGTAAATTATGGATTCATTCCGCAAACTTTAGGAAAGGATGGAGATCCACTTGATATTCTTGTGATGTGTTCGGAGTCAATTCAACCGCTTTGCCTTGTTGAGGCTTTTATAATTGGTAACATGCAGATGATCGATACCGGCTTAATCGATGATAAAATAATTGCGGTTGCAGCTAAAGATCCTGGTGTAAATTATATTACCAGCATGGATAAAATTCCACAGCATTTTTTAACTGTGCTAAAAAATTATTTTGAGCAATATAAAGTCTTGGAAAATAAAAAAGTAGAAATAAATGACTTTCAAAACCAGGAAAAAGCTTTCGAAATAATTAACGAAGCAATTGAATTTTACAAACAAACATTTCCAAAATAATTTATCGTTACAAAAAATTTAAAAATATCTTTTTATTATCCTGAGCTTATGGGTTCTTTGTTTTGTTTCAATATTTACGATTCCCTGCGTATCAATTTTATCAACACGCACCTTTCCTGAGGAATGAATAATTTCATGCTCGTTAAGCAAAATACCTACATGCGTAATTTTGCCTTCATCATTATCAAAAAAAGCAAGATCGCCGCAATGCGCCTGTTGCAAAAAATTTAACACCTCTCCTTTCTCCGCCTGTTGCCATGCATCGCGTGGTAATTGTTTATTTAGAAATTTGTAAGTCATTTGTGCAAAGCCGCTGCAATCAATTCCAAATACCGATTTACCGCCCCATAAATAAGAGGTGTTCAGAAATTTGAACGCAACCTGCTTTATAATTTTAGGTGTTATTTTTATTTCTTCCGGGTTCCATACTTCTCCTTTAAAATGCACGAGATTCTTTCTCCAAAACGCCATCCCATTTTTAAAAGCCGTTAGTGAGCTTCCCATGGGAACATACATAAGATGGCCATTGTAATCAATTTCGTCTACCCAACCGGCTGTAAGATCTTTACCAACTTTGGTGTAATGCTCTTCATCAATTTCAGTGATATGACTTAGCTGGCACCAACCTTCATAACCATCATATTTTAAAACAATTTTAGCCCA
>JBEPVC010000125.1:0-6545 GCA_041691235.1 Chitinophagaceae bacterium | reverse complement strand
AATGAGAATGTATTTTGCCTGTTACTCCTTTTTGTAATGAATTTTTCAGAGTTCCATTGTGCATTCGCGTCTTTACATTGTCCACATCCGCAGGATTATATTGATTAACAGTGAACCCATTTTGCTTAAGATAAAATGCACCACTGCCTGCATGGCTCATAAATTTTATCTCGCTATTCCATTGGCCTTTGTTCTCGATAAATTCAATTTGGGAAAAAACATTCTGAACAGCAAATAAAAATGCAATCGTAATAAAAAGGTAATACGGATTAAATTTAAATATTCTCAAAGGAAATATTTTTTTTATGACCGAATAAGTTTAAAAAGGTTTATTCTAACATCAAATTTTAGAATAAGAAACCGGAGATTAAATTTACGAAAGAAATGTAAAAGAAGTTTAAAATCAGGCATCTCTTTTATCATTTAATATGTAATTAACAAGGTTATTTTTTGCTACGAAATTTTACTCCAGATAGTTTTCCCTTTTTGAACAGATAAAAAATTCCTGAGGCATAAATTTTCTTGCAATAACAACTGCGGGTCTTTTTCAATTATTTTCTCCGCTGTTATCCGTGCTGCCTCAAGAATATTTTTATCCTCAACAATGCTGGCCAGCTTAAAATTGAGAATACCGCTTTGTTTGGTGCCTTCAATGTCTCCGGGTCCCCGAATTTCGAGATCTTTTTCGGCAATTTTAAAACCATCGTTTGTTGCACACATTATTTTTAAGCGTTGCTTTGCTTCGTTGGAAAGCCTGACTTTAGTCAACAAAATGCAATAGCTTTTTTCACTTCCTCTTCCTACCCTTCCCCGCAACTGGTGTAGTTGTGGTAGCCCGAATTTTTCGGCACTCTCAATCACCATTACACTTGCATTGGGAACATTAACGCCCACTTCAATTACCGTGGTTGATACCATAATTTGTGTGTCACCATTTATGAAGCGATTCATGTTAGTCTGCTTCTGTGCTGCCTTCTGCCGCCCATGCACCATGCTTATAAAAAATTTAGGTTCCGGAAAAAAAGCTTTTACTTCTTCATATCCTTTCATCAAATTTTCAAAATCCAGCTTAGCGGATTCTTCAATAAGCGGATAAATAAAATATGCCTGTCTGCCTTTTTTAATTTCCTCTTTTATAAAATCCATTACCTGCGGCCGGGTGTATTCCATCCTGTGAACTGTTGTTACAGGTTTTCTGCCCGGTGGCAATTCATCCATCACGCTGTAATCGAGATCTCCGTAAGCAGTTAACGCTAACGTACGTGGAATGGGCGTTGCCGTCATTACCAGTACATGGGGATTTACTTCATTTTTCTTCCAAAGTTTTGCGCGTTGGGCTACACCAAATCTATGTTGCTCATCAACTATTGCAAGACCTAAATTTTTAAAAATTACTTTATCTTCAATTAAAGCATGAGTACCTGTTAATATCGTTATTTCTCCATTTGCAGTTGCCTCTAATATTTCTCTTTTCTCTTTTGCTGAAGAAGACCCGGTGAGAATTCTAACCTTTACAAAGCTATCTTTCAGCATTGTTGTAAGAGTTTCATAGTGTTGACGGGCAAGTATTTCGGTAGGCGCCATAAAACAACTCTGGCAGCCATTGTCAGCAGCTATCAACATGCTCATAAGGGCCACTATGGTTTTCCCGCTTCCAACATCGCCTTGTAAAAGACGATTCATTTGTTTTCCGCTCCCAAGATCTTTTCTTATTTCTTTAAGCACTCTTTTTTGAGCACCTGTTAATTCGAAGGGAAGATTTTTTGAATAAAATTCATTGAAATATTTACCTACTTTATTAAATACAATTCCTTTTGAAAATGAATGTCGTTTGTATCTCAATAAGCCCATTCGAAGCTGTGAAATAAAAAGCTCTTCAAATTTTAAACGCTTTACTGCGACGTTATATTCATTTTGATTTGCGGGAAAATGAATTTGTCTGAATGCATTGTATCTTTTAATGAGATGGTATTGTTTTAGAGTTGAATCCGGCAAATTTTCAGAGATGTCTTTTTCGGTCAGCATTTGCAAAAGAGCGGAAGTGAGTTTTGCAATTTGTCTCCCACCCAGTCCCCTGATTTTTAATTTCTCGGTACTTGGATAAACCGGTTCCAAAAATTTATTTTGTGAGGTTAATTCACTTACCTCTTCAATTTCAGGATGAGAAATTTGTGGATTATTCATGAAAAAAGCGGCTTTCCCAAAAGCCCGGTACCTGGTGCCAACATTCAATATTTTTTGTATCCAGTTTATTCCCTGGAACCAAACCAGTTCAAGTTCGCCTGTGCTATCGTACAAGGTGGCCACAAGCCGCTTCGCTCTTTTTTCTCCGATTATTTCCAATGAAGTTAATTTTCCCAAAACAAGCACATAATCTGAATCAGGCGTAATGCTATTGATATGCGTCACCTGTGTTTTATCAATATGCCTGAAAGGAAAGTATTCAATTAAATCATTAAAGGTATAAATACCAGCTTCTTTTTTTAAAAGCTCCGCTCTTTGTGGACCCACGCCTTTCAAATATTCAATCGGGTTGTTTAATATGGAATTTGTATTACTAATATTATATGTTTCCGGCAAATATAAAATGCTTTAGGATCTATATTTCTAATTATTCTGAAATGAAAATTTTATTAAATAAATTATCGTTTTGCTATTTAAAAACACAATAAAAACCTATAAAAAGAGTTTTATACAAATTGCCTTGTTAACAAAACCAGAATGTTAAAGAAGCGCTAAAGAAGGCTCGGATATTGAATTTGAAGGCTCTGCAACTTGTTATAAGAACCATTATAAAGTATTTTTGCACGCGCTCTTAAAATAAACAAAATCCAATTTTTTAAAGCGACAACCTAGCTAACTGTTATATGAAAAATCATGAGCTTTTAAGTTCATACTTTTCAATTTTTTTAACCTTGATTAAAACACTTACCTGAATGAATAAGTCACTGAAGAAATTTTACATTTTTCTAACCTCACTTTTTATTTTTCTCATTCATCTTCCTTTTGTTTTTGCAAAAATGAAACCTGTCAGCAATAACATTTCTGATATTTCAAATTTGAAAAACAATGCAAGTTTATTAAAAACCAGCGAACCGGTTTCTTCGGCTAAGTCATATGTTTTTGACAGTTTACATTTAAACACTTTTGGCCTAACCAGGCAGGCATTTGATTATGCCTTACAAGGCTTTAATATATTACGCTCACAAGGCAAGCTAAATAATGATTCAATTATTTCAATTGTAGACTTCAGCCTTGCTTCCAGCAAAAAAAGATTATTTGTAATTGACCTCAAAAATTTAAAAATGCTATTTAATACCTATGTGGCACATGGCCGTAATTCAGGTAGTGAATATGCAACGCAGTTTTCCAATGATCCAAAAAGCTTTGAAAGCAGCCTTGGTTTTTATGTAACTCAAGATACTTATAAAGGCACTCATGGTTTTTCCCTTCGCCTTGAAGGAGAAGAAAAAGGAATAAATGATAATGCATACAGCAGGGCAATAGTAATGCATTGTGCCTGCTACGTAAACGAAAAATACATACAGCACAAAGGATATATTGGACGCAGCCTTGGTTGTCCTGCTTTGCCACAAAAAATATACAAGCCAATTATACAAAAAATAAAAGGTGGCTCTTGTCTTTTTATGTATAGTCCTGATACAGATTATCTTTCGCAATCAACATTATTGCAGCTACAATCTTCATGATTTTTTTAAAATAGTTTTCTCTTTACACTGTTTCTTTTTAACACAAGATCAGTTTAAATTTATTTTGATTATTTCCCTCTTGTTATCTTTATTGAAATTAAATTTCTAAAAATGCTGGAAGTAGGGATTTTTGGTGTAGGTCATTTGGGAAAATTTCATCTCAATAACTGGAAAGAAATTGAAAAAATAAACCTGGCCGGCTTTTATGATCCGTCAGATGAAAATGCAATTGCTGTTGAAGAAAAATATGGAATAAAAAGATATAAAAATGCTGATGAATTAATTGATACATGTGATGTAATAGATATTGTTGCGCCAACAACAATGCATTATGAGTTGTGCAAAATGGCCATCTTAAAAAGCAAGCACGTGTTTGTTGAAAAGCCTCTTGCGAATACAATGACGGAGGCCAAAGAAATTGTAAAACTCACAAAGGAAGCCAATATAAAATTCCAGGTTGGGCATGTGGAAAGGTTTAATCCTGCATTGCTTGCCTTAAAAGATTATGATCTCAATCCGATGTTTATTGAAGTGCATCGCCTTGCTCAGTTTAATCCACGAGGTACTGATGTAAGTGTGATACTTGATTTAATGATCCATGATATTGATATTATTTTAAGTCTTGTAAAAAGCAGCGTAAAAAATGTGTATGCTAACGGTGTAAATGTATTAAGTGATACACCTGATATCGCGAACGTTCGCATTGAGTTTGACAACGGCTGTGTTGCCAATCTTACTTCTTCAAGAATAAGCATGAAGAGAATGCGAAAGATGCGGCTCTTCCAAAAAGATTCTTACATAAGTATTGATTTTCTTGATAAAAAAACAGAAGTAATTAAATATAAATCTCCGTCAGATAAAAACGTATTTACTTTTGATATTGAAACCAACACTGGTAAAAAAACTATTGCTATTGCTGCGCCTTTAATAAAAGAAAATAATGCGCTTAAAATGGAATTGCAAAGTTTTATTGATGCAGTCTTAAATAATCAACCGACAGTTGTAACTGAAATTGATGGTTACCGTGCTATGGAGGTTGCACATTTAATTCTCGATAAAATAAACCGCAACCAGGTTATATAAAAAACAAACTAATTGGCTAAACGGTTACACATAAGTTTTTATGCGCTCAGTGATTTTGTTGCCGCAATTGTTGCCTGGATAATATTGTATTTTGTACACCGCGGCTCCTTTCAGGTACCATTTATATTTGGCAAAAAATTTTTAGCCGGTTTGTTGTTATATCCTTTGGGATGGATTGTCTTGTACCATTTATTCGGAGCCTACAAAAATATTTATTACAAGTCGAGGGTAACAGAATTAGCACTCACATTTATGAGCACTCTCGCAGGATCTGTATTGCTTGTGTTTATTTTTTTTCTGTACGGGATAAAAAATGACACATCCTTTTACAAAGAATTTTTTACCATTTTTTCTGTACAATTTATAATGACTTATTTCTTAAGGTCAGTTATATTATCAAGGGCGCATAGCCAATTACAAAAAGAAGAAGTATGGTTTAATACATTAATTATTGGCAGCAACGAAAATGCCTTGGAACTTTATAAATTAATAACAGGCAATAAAGAAAAAACCGGTTATAGAATTTGCGGATTTATTCCAACTGAAAATATTTCTCACGGCCTCATAAATTTTGTTCCTAACGTCGGAACAATAAATGATGTTCCTGCAATAATTGATGAGTTGAACATTAAAGAAGTCATTATCGCTATCGACAAAAGCGGAAGAGCAGGCCTGGAAAAAATATTACAGCAGTTAAGTGAAAAAGAGGTGAATGTAAAAATGATGCCCGACCAGGTAGATATTTTAAGCGGCGCTGTAAGAACTACAAATGTAATGGGCACGCCTCTTATTGAAATACATTTAGGATTAATGGATGCGTGGCAACAAAATATTAAACGACTTATTGATGTTTTGATTTCTGTTTTAGGGCTTATCTTTTTTTCACCGTTAATACTTTATACTGCTATTAGAACAAAGTTATCTTCTAAAGGGAAAGTCATTTATGCGCAACAAAGGATCGGTTATAAAGGACGGCCATTTAATATTTATAAATTTAGATCAATGATAATGGACGCCGAGAAAAACGGACCAATGCTTAGCAGCATTACAGATAAAAGAATAACCAGGTGGGGGAAAGTAATGCGTCGCTGGCGGCTTGATGAACTGCCGCAATTTGTAAACATTTTGAAAGGTGACATGAGCCTTGTTGGGCCAAGGCCCGAAAGAAAATATTATGTTGACATTATTACCGCAAATCACCCTGAATATAAATTGCTTTTAAAAGTAAAGCCCGGCTTAACAAGCTGGGGAATGGTAAAATTTGGCTATGCAGAAAATGTAGAACAAATGACTGAGCGTATGAAGTATGATATCATTTATATTGAAAATATTTCACTGGCTTTGGATTTTAAAATAATGATTCATTCTATAAAAATTATTTTACTTGGTAAAGGAAAATAGTTTTTGCATGAACTTCGTTTAATCATTTCATTTATCACTTACTTTACAGCTACATATATTTTTTATATTTGATGAAATATCTGTTTTGAAAAAACTTTTCTTATTATTTCTTTTTTGTCATCATTTGCAAATGGTGAATTGCCAAACCGGTTATTTTCAACAGAAAGCTGATTACAAAATTGATGTTACGCTTAATGATGCAGATAATACGCTTAACGGTTTCGAAATAATAAATTATACAAACAATTCGCCGGATACTCTTCACTTTATTTGGTTTCATCTTTGGCCTAATGCCTATAAAAATGATCGCACGGCTTTTAGTGAACAACTTTTATTAAACAGGCGAACCGA